>NZ_JBYKYF010000317.1:0-3415 GCF_057736855.1 Sporomusa sp. | reverse complement strand
CCAGACGTTTGTAGCAATTTATATACATTTAGGAGGAAGAAAACTATGGTAGCAGATACAATGACCCCCGGTGCATTGGAAGGGGTAACAATACTGGATTTGACAAGAGTTTTAGCAGGACCTTACAGTACGATGATATTGGCTGATATGGGAGCAAATGTTATTAAGATTGAACAGCCTGTTAAGGGCGATGATACTCGCCATTTTGGACCGTTCAAAAATGATGAAAGTGTTTACTATATTACCAATAATCGTAACAAAAAAGGTATTACTCTAAACCTAAAAGATCCAAGAGGAAAAGAAATGTTCAAAGAGATGGTTAAAAAAGCTGATATTGTTACTGAAAACTATCGGCCAGGTACTATGGAAAAGTTAGGACTCGGGTATGATGTGCTGAAAGAAATTAATCCTGGGATTATATATGCTTGTATATCCGGTTTTGGTCACTATGGACGATATAAAGAACGTCCGGGATATGATATTATCGCTCAAGCCATGAGTGGACTTATGAGTACTACCGGCTGGCCGGGTGGACCTCCCACACGTACTGGCACTGCAACTGGTGATGTGTTAGGCGGGTTATTTATGGCAATTGGTATACTGGGAGCCCTACATTATCGGCAAAAAACAGGTATTGGACAAAAGGTTGATGTGGCATTAGTAGATGCAGGAGTATCAGCTATGGGAAATGTTAATATGCTTTATTTTGCTAATGGCTATATTCCAAAGCGTATTGGTAACCGCTATGAATCAACTTATCCGTATGATTCCTTTGAATGTGCTGACGGCAGTTGTGTGATTGGTGCAGCAAATGATAAGTTTTGGAAAATTTTATGCGACATTATGGGAAAACCAGAAATTGCGGAATTACCTAAGTTCCTTCACATACGGGATCGTTTAGAAAACCATGTTGAAGTTAAAGAGCAGATTGAAAGTTGGACAAAGACTAAGTCGGCTAATGAGGTTGTGGAGGCTTGCTTAAAAGCCGGAATACCAGCCGCACCGGTATATGACGTTAGTCAGGTAGCAGCAGATCCGCATATTGCGATCGACAGAGAAATGTTTGTGGAGCAGGAGCATCCTAAAGCAGGCAAGATTAAAGTTACGGCAACCCCGGTTAAGCTATCAGCAACTCCTACAACCGTTAGGACTGTTGCCCCGGTTCTTGGTCAAGACAATGCAGAGGTTTATAAGGAGCTTCTGAATCTAAGTGAGCAGCAGTTGGCTGAGTTAAAAGCAGCCGGTGTGATTTAAAGTTTAGATAGAGATAGATGAAAGAGGCGATCATGTTGAAACTACCACAAGAAGTTGACATCATTGAAGTCTGTCCGCGAGACGGATTCCAGAATATAAAAACACCGATTCCGACTGAGACCAAAATAGAGATCATTGATAAACTGATAGATTGCGGTTTTAAATGGATTGAGGTTACGTCTTTTGTTCATCCTAAAGCAATACCGCAAATGGCAGACGCCGCTCAAGTTTTAAAGACTATAAAAGAAAAACATGCAGGCAGGGCAGGGCTTATTGCCCTTGCCCCTAATTTATTCGGCGCACAACGGGCAATAGAAGCTGGTACTGACGTAATTACTTTTGTTATTTCGGCCAGCGAGAAACACAACCTGGCAAACACCAAGCAAACGATTGAACAATCGGTTGCCGCATTTACTGAGGTGTGTAAAATCAAAGGCAATTGCAAAGTGCGTCTCGCAGTGGCGACTGCTTTTGACTGCCCGTTTGCAGGTAGGGTAGAACCAGAACAGGTTATGAGTCTAGTGGAAGCAGGGTTGGCTGCCGGAGCAGACGAGATTGTATTGGCTGATACTATTGGTACAGCAACTCCTTTGCAAGTGGAAGCCTTGCTACAACCACTAATGCAAAAATATCCACAAATCTCATTTATTTTGCATATACACGATACGCAAGGTATGGGGCTTGCCAATGTTGTTACAGCACTCAATTTGGGTGTGACACGGTTTGAAGCAGCGGCTTTTGGTCTTGGAGGATGCCCGTTTGCGCCGGGAGCAGCTGGTAATATTGCGACCGAGGACATGGTTAATATGCTTCATAAGATGGGTATTGTTACCGGGCTGGATTATGAAAAAATTTTGCATGTCGCTCACTATATTCAGGAAAAATTAGGGATTCAGCCGATGGGACATATGGCTAGAGTTACCTCTTGTCAGGGATAGAGTCCTGTCGTTATTCATAAACTATATGTTTTTTATTAAGAGAGGAGATATTTATGCCAAGACCGGTGTTTAACGTTGAAAAGTGCAAATCCTGTGAAATGTGTATTCAGGCCTGCCCTAAAAAGATTTTAGGGCTTAGTGATAGCTATAACAAAAAAGGATATTGTATCGTGCGGTGCAACGACGAAGCTTCCTGTATCGGTTGTACGTTGTGTGCCAGGATGTGTCCTGATGCAGTAATTGAAATTTATAAATAGAACGTATAGGAGTGAAATACATGAGTGAAAAAATCCTATTGAAGGGTAATGAGGCTATCTGCGAAGCTGCAATTCTTGCAGGTTGTCGATATTATTTTGGATATCCGATAACACCGCAAAGTGAGATTCCAGAATTTATGGCAAAAAAACTGCCGACAGTAGGTGGAGTATATTTACAAGCTGAAAGTGAAATTTCGGCAATAAATATGCTTTATGGTGCGGCAGCAGTCGGAGTACGGGCCATGACTTCGTCCTCAAGTCCGGGGTTCAGTTTAAAACAGGAAGGCATTTCTTATATTGCTGCAGCTAGTTTACCCTGTTTACTGGTGAATGTACAACGCGGTGGTCCTGGACTTGGAACCATTCAACCAGGTCAAGCCGATTATTTCCAGGCAACTAAAGGCGGCGGACATGGTGACTATCGGCTGCTGGTTTTGGCTCCTAATAGTGTCCAGGAACTTTTCGACCTTACGTTTGAAGGGTTTGATCTTGCTGATAAATACCGGATGCCTGTGCTTATACTTGCGGACGGCGCACTGGGACAAATGATGGAAGCCGTAACTGTGGAAACAAAACCATCACTTCAGGTGGAGAAGCCTTGGGCAATTACTGGTCGCAATGGCAGAAAAGAAACTAATGTTATCAATACTTTATCTTTTGATAAAGATGCGTCAGAACAAACCAACTGTGACTTACAGGCACAATACGCTGTCGTCAAACAGAATGAAACCCGTTGTGAAGAATATTACACTGATGATGCTGAATTGGTGCTTGTAGCCTATGGTATTACGTCTCGGATAGCCAAAGCTTCGGTGGATAAGGCTCGGGCGCAGGGATATAAAGTTGGTTTTTTAAGACCAATTACTCTTTGGCCATTCCCTTCAGCTCAGCTCTTGCGAGTAGCTCAAACTGCAAAAGCCTTTTTAGTATCTGAGCTTAGTACCGGGCAGATGGTTGAAGACGTTG
>NZ_JBYKYF010000316.1:0-3426 GCF_057736855.1 Sporomusa sp. | reverse complement strand
TCCCCTGCTCCACTACACTTTATGCTTTACCCCAACATTTGACAAAGAACCATATTTTATTGGTATAAGAAAGCCCATTTATAGCAGTAAAGTATGCCCGCAGCCGGTTTATGCCAGAGTTTGTATTTTTTAATCGCTCAGTAGCAAAACCCCAGTTTAGTTCATAGCATGTAATATCTCCCCTATAATACACAAAGGAGGTATATACTTATGGGATTTGGTTTTGGTGGTGGCTGCGGCAATGGTAACAATGGCTGGATTATAATCATTATTATAATCATTTTATTATTCTGCGTATTTGATAATGATTGCAATTCAACCTGCTAGCATTATTTTATGACGATGCCATTTAAAAACTGCCAAATCTTTTTGCAGAAAGTTACATGCGCAAGTCGCTACATGAGGGCGGCTCAGTTCAGCGAGTTTATAACAACTGAATCTGAGCCAACATGACCCTACTGTCAATAAGCACAACTAAATCTATGAGTATCGCCCGCTTTGATGATTGGTTTGTGCTCATAGACTTCCACATAACAAGCCGTCTGCCTGATGGTAGGCGGCTTGTTATGTGGGAGGAGGTGCTTAGTTTTCCCGTTACGCTGATCGTTAGCTTAGCTACTATGTCTTGTGCTATAATAATCTAGAAAAGTCGTTAAAACTAGGTGGTATAAATGGGAAAAATTGCCTTTATAGCTCCCTCAGCTGGGATGCTTACCGTAGGACAGGAAGTACTTGCAGAATTAGGAATAGAAGATAAAGTTGAGTGTTTTCTAGGTGGTTTGCAACAAGGAGTGGATATAGCCAGACAGGTGGAAGCCAAGGGCTTTGATGTCATTATTACCCGGGGTGGAACAGCCAAACTTATTGTTGATGCCGGCATTAAAATCCCCATTGTTGAAATACCGATCACTGTCCAGGATTTAGCAGAAGCACTCCTTACTGCCAAAACTTTGACCCAAAAAAATAAACCCAAGATAGCGGTTTTGGCTTTTAATAATATGATTTATAGTATTGAAGTCTTTAGTAAAGTTATGGATATCGACATGACGATATATCCGGTATATTCTACCATTGATTTTAGTGTCGAAGTTGAGCGGGCTATAAATGACAAAGCTGATGTGATCATTGGTGGCTTTGAAATAACAAAACTAGCAGCTAAGCTTGGTGTAAAAACCGTCATATTGATGTCGGGAAAAGCTTCGTTCCGTACAGCCTTTCTTCAGGCGTTAAGTGTATCTTATGCTCGGCAGATTGAAAAAGAACGACTCCAAAAGTTCCGGGTGTTAGTGGATTATTCGGTGCAGGGGATTATTAGCATTAATAGCAAAAAAACAATTGAGGTTTTTAATTATGCGGCTGAGCGGTTGTTGGGCTTTAGTGCTTTAACAGCCGTAGGCCAAAATATCGATAAAGTATGCCCGGCATTGCCTGTGGATCATTGCTTGCATAATGGCAGGGCGATATTAGGTGAACTGGTTGTCGCCAATGAGCGGAAACTTATGGCCAATATTGTGCCGATCAGCATTGACGGAAACGTTACCGGTGCGATGATTACCATAGAAGATGTTGGACAAATTGTTGCCATGGAAGCAGCCATCCGTAAAGAAATGTATAGTAAGGGACTTACAGCGCAATATCGGTTGCATGACATTTTGGGATCTTCACCTAAAATGCTGGAAGCGAAACGAATTGCTGAAGAGTATGCCGCTACCGATGCTACGGTATTAATTATGGGGGCCTCTGGGACAGGCAAAGAAATGTTTGCCCAGAGTATTCACAATGCCAGCAAACGACGGCAGCGACCATTTGTTGCCGTCAATTGTGGCGCTATTCCTGCAAGTATTCTGGAAAGTGAATTATTCGGTCATGTGGAGGGGGCGTTTACCGGAGCGAACAGGAAGGGAAAAGCCGGACTTTTTGAGTTGGCTCATGGCGGTACCATATTTTTAGATGAAATCGGTGAGATGGGAAAATTAGCTCAGACAAGCCTTCTGCGGGTAATTCAGGAACGGCGGGTCATGTGTCTGGGGGACGATAAATATTTGCCCATTGATGTTAGAATTATTGCTGCTACAAATAAAAATTTGGCACAATTAGTGAAAGAGGGGCATTTTAGGGAAGATCTGTATTACCGAATCAATGTATTGCCATTAGAGTTGCCTCTGTTAAAGGATCGGGACGGTGATGCTGCGATCATTGCTGAGTATTTTGTTAATACGTTTAATCGAAAGTTTTCTCGTTCGATCGTCTTAAGTCCAGAGGCGAAAGAATGTATTTGTGCCTATAGTTGGCCGGGAAATTTACGGCAACTCAGAAATGTCATGGAACGCATTGTGGTTATAGCCAAGGAGAATGTGATATCTGGTGAGTTTATGCGCAGTATGCTGGATATGACTGAAGAACTTAAACCCTCTCAACCTGCACCTGTGCCGCAGGATGTTTCGGAAAAAGCAAGAATTTTGCGGGTACTTGCTGAGCAGGGGTATAACCAAAAGGAAACCGCTAAAGCTTTGGGAATTGATAGAAGCACACTGTATCGCAAGTTAAAAGCATATGGAATTGAAGTCAAGAAAATTTGCAACGTGTGATGCGTTTTTTGCAACACGTGAAGAAGTCTGCAACATTTGTTGCGGACTTTTTTGTATCTTTCTGAATTTACTATTTACTATGAAAAAAGCAACAATTGAGATTCTATCGCGAAAAGCAGCTCGTTTTCGACAAATTGTAGTAGGTTTGGTATAGTTGGCATGAAAATTGCGTTTAATTTAGGCAGGAAAGGAAAGTAGTCAAATGCACTAGAGAATGGAGTGAAAAAATGGATTATAAAGCAATATCCACGGCACCAGTTATTACCGAAATGCTTGTTATTCCGGTTGCCGGTCATGATAGCATGCTGCTAAATCTTAGCGGTGCTCACGGGCCATACTTTACCCGCAACATTGTTATCTTAAAAGATAATGCAGGTCATACTGGGGTTGGTGAGGTACCGGGGGGCGAAGGAATTCGCAAGACCCTGGAAGAATCAAAACCTTTGGTAGTAGGCCAAACGATTGGGAATTACAACAATATCCTTAATAAGGTACGCAACCTGTTTGGTGACCGGGACGCCAGTGGGCGTGGCTTGCAAACCTTTGATTTGCGTATCACCATCCATGCGGTTACTGCCTTGGAAGCAGCCATGCTGGATTTATTAGGTCAATTCCTGAATGTCCCGGTTGCCGCTTTATTAGGTGAAGGGCAACAGCGCGATAAAGTGGAGATGCTGGGTTATCTCTTCTATATTGGTGATCGTAACAAGACCAACTTGCCATATCTGAGTGCCCCAGATGAAAAAGATGACTGGTTACGGTTGCGGCATGAGGAAGCGCTGACGCCGGAGGCTATCGTGCGCTTGGCCGAAGCAGCTCATGCTCGTTATGGTTTTAA
>NZ_JBYKYF010000315.1:0-3428 GCF_057736855.1 Sporomusa sp. | reverse complement strand
GCTACCTTACTTAAAACCGCAATAAGCAGCTACTATCAGGTCGATACCGCGCAAATTACTGCCGGTAATGGGGCTGTTGAGTTGCTGTATGTGCTTGTTCACAGCTTACGACCCAAACGGGTTCTTATACCAGTACCGACTTTCTGTGAATATGAACGGGCAGCCAGGGCAGCCGGAGCCCAAATTGAATATGTATATGTATCGCCAGAAACTAATTTTTCACTTGATATACAATCATTGCTTAACCGCCTGGATGGGGTCGACATGGTGTTTATCGGCAATCCCAACAACCCTACCGGCTCACTTCTGACAGTCAGCCAGCTTGAAAGGCTGCTATTTGCTGCCAGGCAAGCTAAGGTCATTGTTGTTGTGGATGAATCTTTCATGGACTTTATTATCGCTGGCGAGCAATATACCTGCCGACCGCTGCTTAAGAATTACGAAAATCTGGTAATATTGCATTCGCTTACCAAGTTTTATGCTATTCCTGGTCTTAGATTGGGTTTTGCCCTTACTCAGCCCAAACTTACCGCCACACTCCATGCAGCCAAAGATCCCTGGAATGTTAACGCGCTTGCCCAGGCGGCTGGTGTAGCCGCTTTGGCGGACAAAGATTATCAGCAAAAGAGCAGAACAATCATCAGCAACGAAAAGGATATAATGTATGAAAGGCTGAAAGCGTTATCAGGAATAAAACCGTTAACACCGTCAGTCAATTATATATTGCTAGATACCCGTCCGAGTGGTTATACAGCAGCTTACTTACGAAAAAAATTAGCTGAAAAGCAGATCCTCATTCGCGATTGCAGCAATTATCCAGGATTATCTCCGTATTACGTAAGAGTGGCAGTTAAATTGGACAGGCAAAATAAAATTTTATTAGCAAATTTAGAGCAGGTGTTGAGGTGAATCATGACTAAATTAATCATAGTACGTCACGGGCAGACATTATGGAATTTAGAGCGAAAGTATCAGGGGCATAGTGATATTGCTTTGTCCGAAACCGGACTTAAGCAAGCTGAGGCTGTAGCCGAGCGCTTGGCTGAAGAGTCTGTTGATGCTGTTTATGCCAGCGATCTGTCGCGGGCATATAAAACTGCCGAATACATTGCAGCTAAACATAACTTGCCGGTAACTGTTGTACCAGAACTACGCGAACTTAAGTTTGGTGAATGGGAAGGCCTTACTTACGAAGAGATTACAGAGAAATGGCCGGGACTTTTGGGCAAATTGTGGACAACTCCGGATGAACTCGAGATACCTGGCGGTGAAACCTTTAAACAGCTTAAAGAACGGGCGTATACCGCTATCAAAAAAATTGTTGCCAATCATCCAGAGCAAACGGTAGTAGTTGTAGCTCATGGCGGTACTATTGGCACGATTTTGTGTGCAGTACTGGATATACATCTAAACCATGTTTGGAGCATAAGACAAGATAATACTGCTGTAAATATTATTGAATATTATGATGGTCATCCGACCATAACCCTGCTAAACTGCGTCCGCCATTTGCATAAAGTAAACTAAAAGCAGTCAATTCGTAAAAGTCAAATAATTACTAGTGGTCTGCGCGCAAGAGCGAAATGGTATTATCCAGATGAACTGGAGTAAATGCGGAAAAACATCAACTTTTCGCTTAATTTTCATCCTTGAGCAAATGGCCGCAGCGTGATAAGATACACTATGAAAAAAGACGATCATGCCTGGGATATTCGTTAACCTCTTATATGTTCAACCGACTCATATACTTAGGGAGTTAGATGTTATGCAGCTGCCAAGCCTCCTTATTCAGAGTGGAAGGCAAAAACATAACTATAAGACGCCCACCTGCTGGGAAGCGGGTATGAACATACGAGAGCACGGTATCATGGGCTACATAATTATTTCCTACGATTAATACTCTTTCTTTTTGCTAGAAGGAGTATTTTTTATTTTTTTTGTAAAATCATTACCATTTTTGCCAAAGCATACCGGACTATGATATAATTAAGATAATTCTATGTAAGAGAGGGATATATTTTGAAAAAAGCAATTATTGAAATGGATAAAGGCAATGTAGTTATTGAGTTATTTGAGAAAGAGGCACCTAAGACAGTAGCTAATTTTGATAAATTAATAAAAGAAGGCTTTTATGATGGTTTAACCTTTCACCGGGTTATTAAAGGTTTTGTTGCCCAAGGAGGATGTCCGAATGGCAATGGTACAGGCGGACCTGGCTACACCATTCCCTGCGAAACCAAGGTAATCCTCACAAACATGAACGCGGCGCAGTGTCAATGGCTCATCGCGGTCCTAATACTGGTGGCAGTCAGTTTTTTATTGTGTACGAGCCTCAACCCCATTTAGACGGTGTACATACGGTATTTGGTAAGGTTATTGAAGGTATGGACGTAGTGGATCAAATTGTTCAAGGCGATGTAATGAATAAAGTTACTGTTGTTGAGGAATGATTTAAAGGTTAATGCCGTAAAATAACGGTAAGGGGAGATGCTTATGAGTCATGTTGAAGCAATGCTCCGAATGAAAACATGGGCTGTTGTGGGAGCAACTAATAACCCAAATAAGTTTGGTTATAAGATTTTTAAAGCCTTGAAAGAAGCGGGATATCAAGTGTACGCTGTAAATCCCGGTGTGCGTGAGATACTTGGCGACACCTGTTATCCGGCACTTAAGGATTTACCAGTTGTACCTGAGGTGGTAAATGTGGTTGTGCCACCTAAAGTCGGCGAACAAATCATGAGCCATTGTGCTGAGCTTGGCATAAAAAATGTTTGGCTGCAGCCTGGTGCCAATGCTGCCAACGTTGTGGCCGCAGCGGCAAGCCTTGGTCTTAATGTGGTTGATCAAAATTGTGTATTGGTTGAACTTCGCAACCACAAGTAGGATATACCCGTTTTATATTTTAATAAAAAGGGGGACTGACTAATGGCAAGTGTAGTCAATGCTAACGAGAACAATTTCCAGGAGGAAGTGCTTGAAGCGGCTAAACCGGTACTTGTAGATTTTTGGGCCCCGTGGTGTGGCTACTGCACTAGGTTAGCACCGTACATGGATGAATTAGCACAGGAGATGCAAGACAAACTTAAGGTTGCCAAAGTTAATGTGGATGAAAATCGTTCACTCGCGCAAAAATATGGTGTTATGAGTTTGCCGACAATGATTGTTTTTAAGGAAGGCGAGCAAGTAGAAAAAATAACTGGCTATATGCCTAAAGCCAATATTGTTGCCAAACTTGAAAAAATCCTTTGATATTTACCCCGGCCTTGTGGCCGGGAATTTTATTTGTCCATAAGCGCATATCCACGCCTATATTCGCATAGGAAATTAGCAGTTGTATTTTAGCGGATATAAAAACAGGCGGGGGAATGGCATGGGAAATACACCTGCAAAAGTTGTACTGGTAGGTTCACCGAATGTTGGCAAGAGTG
>NZ_JBYKYF010000009.1:0-26311 GCF_057736855.1 Sporomusa sp. | reverse complement strand
GGAAGCCTTCAAATTAGAGCATGTTTATATGCCAACCTGGAGATTAAAATTTGTCGGGCCAATTATGCCAGAATTTCAGAAGATCATTGATGATTACTTTACTCAAATTCCCGAATTAAAAAATAAAGTTGTTTTTACCAATGAGATTATTGATCGGGATTGTTTGCGCAGCGAATATGAAAAGGCCAAAATTTTTTGTTTAACTTCTCGCTGGGAAGGTTTTCCTATAGTCTTTCCGGAAGCCGCCGTTAACGGTTGCTATATCATTGCTACAGATCTTGCTGCCTCCTGGGATATTACCGGGAACAAGCAGTATGGTGATATATTCCCGATAGACGATAGTCAGCAGTTGGCAAAGCTTTTGATTAAGGCTAGTAACGACGAAGTCAAGTTACAGACAACTTGCATGGCTATTCAGGAGTTTGCCCGAGAAAATTTTCATTGGGGCAGAATCTGTCAAACAATATATGAAAAAATATCCCATCCATTGCCTAGTGAAAACTATGAGCTAAGTGAGATACGAAAGTTAGTAACAAAAGTAAGGCAAAGCAGTATCGACTATGATCCTTCAGTGGATCAATTTTTAATTGAACGCCTGGAGACTTATCCTGTTGCCTTAAAACTATCATTTTGGGAGCGCCACAGCGAATTTGCTGCCGTGAAAAAATATCCTGAATTGGCAGGGGTATTATTGGACTTTGGCTGCGGTTCCGGGCATATAGATATATTGTTTGCCAGAGAGGGCAGGCAGGTTCATGGGATAGATATAAGCCCGCTGGGGATTGAAATCGGCAACTACTTTCGCGCGAAAGAGGCTTATGAGGTACAGGAGCGAGTGAGTTTTGCCGTAGCAGATGTTACGACACAGCGAACAGATGACAGACAGTTTGATTGTGTGTTAGCTGTGCAAGTAATTGAATATATTTCAAATCCAGAACCAATTTTTCGGGGTTTGCGAAATTGGGTTAAGGATGGGGCCTATATGCTAATTTCTGTTTCTTCAGGTAATGCGCATTATGATCCCAGGAAAGTACATCATTATGCTAATGCCACAGAGTTAGAGAATTTTCTGAGCCGGTATATAACCGTTGTACGGGTAGATACCGATAACGGCGGGAATATTCTGAGGGCACTGTGCAGGTTTGACGATGTATCATAAAGTTTTGAGGGCACTCAAGAAATTGGCTTAATAGTTTAATAAAGCTGTGGAAGACAAAACTGGCGTCGTAATCAACGACGCCAGTCAAATATTAGACTCTTTTATTCATTTTCTTCAGGGAGAAACCGCGAATCTGAATTGGCATTTCGGTTCGAAAAATAGTTGGACAAGGCCCAAGTTAAATATGAATCGCCATAGTGCTCTACTTCCAAAAAACTTGCATTTTCTATACGCGGCTTGTATAGGGTAAATACATTTAATATGTTTGTCATTACGCGCTTTCTAATGGTCCGGCAAAATAAATCATCTTATCAAAATTACCCTGCTCGACGACAATTCTCATTCGTTCGTTTGACAAAAAGTAGGATGCGCTATACGGATTATAGGGTTTGAAGAATTGTATATCCATGTCATTCCACTTTAAAGAAAAATTACTGTCCTGTGCTAAGTTTTGAAACCTTGCAACCGCATTTCCATCAACGACATCATAATGGGTATATAATTTTAAATCTGAATTCCAAACAGCGGTAGAGCGTTCATATACATTTGGCATTATCAAAATGTTGCTGTTTGCCAGTTTTCTATTTATCCAACGCAGTTTATGAAAGAAAAAGGTATCTTTAATGATAATATCATCATCCAAATAACAAAAAAAATCGTATTTATTTTTATTCTGTATGTAGATGTCTCTAAGAAAATGCTGACATAAAAAAGGCAAACGCAAGGGATTGACTTTATCATCAAACAGTATCTTATGAAAATACCCGGCACGGGGAATCTTTAGGTGATTTAAGACATGGGCATTACCTATTGTACAAACATATATGTCGATATTATTTAAATACGTTTGTTTGGCTGGAGTCAGAATATAACTGCAATTGGTGGCATAAGTTTCTTTTTGGCTTAAACTGTGCAAAGCATGCAGGACTGCTGTAAGGGCACTTTGGGAAGGAGAGAGATAGATATTTTTATGCCGTCCATCAAGGACAGGCTCTTTTTTTTGCTAGTCGCTAAGGTGCCGATGGCGGACGATCGTACTGGGGCGCTGTTAAGCAGTTCTGACTTTGGTTAGGAAAAATAGGTAGCCATTGTTGAACTATGGGAATATACTACAATGTTAAGAATTTATATAAATAATTAAATTCCGTAGTTATTTAAACATAATGTAAGTGTCAAATAAGGCGGTGAAAGTGGTCAGTGAATGCCAATAAAATTTGCTTTATCTCTTGTGTAAATGATGATAATTTTTACCAAAAATGTCTCTCACATATTTATGCCCTAGAGATTCCTGAGGGTTTTTCCATCGAAACATTAGCCATAAAAAACGCTGCATCAATGGCAAGCGGTTATAATACAGCAATGCAGCAAACCGATGCCAAGTACAAAATCTATTTACATCAAGATGTATTTATTATTAATAAATCAATTATTCAAGACATATTAAAGATTTTTGAGAATTCGGAAATCGGAATGATAGGGGTTGCCGGCAGTGCGCAATTTTCTGCTACGGGAGTTTGGTGGGAGTCAAAAGCTAACTATGGCAAAGTATATAGCACCCATACCGGACCAATGAATTTGCTTTCCTTTCAGGAGGTAACCGGTGAATACCAAGCAGTACAAGGTATTGATGGACTCATAATGATTACTCAATATGACATTTTCTGGCGCGAAGATCTTTTCACGGGCTGGCATTTTTATGATGTAGCCCAGAGTATGGAGTTTAGGCGTAACGGCTATAAGGTAGTAGTCCCTAAGCAGCAAGAGCCATGGTGTATGCATGACTCAGGAGTTAAGCGTTTGGGACAAGAATACAATGATTTTCGTCTTGTCTTTATTGATGAATATACAAATGACTTGTTCCCGTTAGTAAGTATCTTAATTCCGGCATACAATCAAACGGAATATTTGGAAAAAGCTCTGCTCAGTGCTTTACACCAGGACTATCCTAACTTCGAGATTGTAGTATGCGATGATAGTACGACTGCGGATGTAAGGCTGCTGCTAGAGCAGTATGCAGCAAATCATAGCTGTATCAGATACTTCAATAACGGCGGCCCGTTAGGTGGCAGAGGCACCGCTAATCTACAAAAGTGTTTTGATATGTGCCGGGGACAATATATTAGCTTTTTACTCCATGATGATCTTTATTTTCCGAATAAAATCAGTACGATGATGCCTTATCTTAATCATGATAGTAATGTAAAATTAGTAACTTCCTATAGGAAGCTCATTGATTCAGCCGGCAATGTCCTGCCAGATATTCGTGTAACGCAGCCCTTCTATGTCCAAACAACGCGGGTTACCGGCAGCATTATGGGAAACTTTATACTGACAGCTATGTCTAATGTAATTGGGGAAATGTCAACAACCATGTTCCGCAAGGCCGATGTTAGCGGCAAGGTTTTGGATTTTTACGGATACCAGCTAAGTTGTTTGGGAGATGTAGGGCTATGGTTGAAATTGTTAGCAAAAGGTGATTTGGTATATATAAGGGAACCCTTAAGCTGTTTTCGCATTCACACCGGGCAAAACAGCTACACTAAGGCGCTAATATTATTAGGGGCCATTGAATGGTTTAAACTAATAACTTTGTCGTATAGAGAGAAACTGTATCTTTCTGAAGAGGAGTATATATCTGCTATAAGAGAATGGGGCAGACGTCATGGTTGGCTAGTGACAGACAGCACTGTTTCTGTGGAGGAAAAGAACCTTCAAGCTGAACTGACAAACTTGTATAAAGAGGCTAGTGAAATCATCAGAGGTAAATGAGTTGCAGAGAAAGAGGGGGGAATCTCTGTTGACTATAGCAGCAATAAAAGCGATAGCATCGTTTTTTCCTGAGCAAGTGGTGACTAATGAAATGCTGGTCCTGGAAGGAAACTGGGACTGGAGTGCTGAGGAGATCTGGCAAAAGACTGGTATTGGCGCGAGATGTATCGCTAAGGAAGGCGAGTGTGCGTCGGATTTGGGTATTGCCGCAGCAAACAAAGTATTTGCTACTGGTTGCTGCTCAAAAAGGGATATCGATTACTTGATTTTCTGTACCCAAAGTCCTGATTATTTTTTACCAGCCACTGCCTGTATCGTACAGCACAAACTTGGTTTAAAAACCAGTTGCGGAGCGCTGGATATAAATCAGGGCTGTTCTGGTTTTATTTACGGGCTATCGCTAGCAAAAGGCCTGATCGAAACTAATCTGGCTGCCAATGTACTGCTAATTACTGCCGAAACGTATAGCAAGTTTATGAATCCGAAAGACCGGAGTGTAAGAACCATATTTGGCGATGGTGCGGCGGCAACGCTGATTAGCACAGCCAGTAATGATACCGGGAGAATCGGGACTTTTGTGTTTGGAACCGATGGCAGTGGAGCGCCCAATTTGATTGTTCCGGCCGGAGGGCTAAGAATGCCTATTACTGATGATACCATTAAGGAAACTCAAGACGAATACGGGAATATTCGCTCGCTTAATAATCTGTATATGAATGGCCCGGAAATTTTTAATTTTACTTTAAAAACAGTACCTCAGGCGGTAGCCGAGCTTTTAACAAAGTCTGGCAAGTCGCTTGAGGATATTGATTACTTTATTTTTCACCAAGCCAATAAATTCATGCTTGAGCAATTGCGGCGTAAATTGAAAATCCCAGAGTCAAAGTTCTGGGTTGATTTAGAGTATGGCAATACTGTATCCTCGACTATTCCGATTGCTTTAGAAACAGCATTGCATACAGGTCAAGTAAAGTCAGGTGATGAGCTTATGTTAGTCGGCTTTGGCGTAGGGTATTCCTGGGCCGCTTGCTTGCTTAACCTATAATATCACGTAAGGGAAAGAGGAGTTATGCAGATAGTAAAACGAGGCTTAATTTTTTCACCCCAGGGTAAGTTTTCTTGGGCGGCGCATTCAACACTGCAGCCAACCCCCATTATGATCAGGGAAAATGAGATAAGAGTATATGTTGGCTTACGGGATACCTTCGGCATAAGTCGCATTGGTTATGTAGATGTGTCTGCCGAATGCCCGACCAAAGTGCTGCGTTATTCTGAGCAGCCAGTATTGGATATCGGGAAGCCGGGGATGTTTGACGATAACGGGGTAGTGCCGACAGCAATCATTACTGTTGGCAACAAGCTGCTGTTATATTATGCCGGCTACCAATTGCTGCATAAAGTCAGGTTTGCAGTATTTGGCGGGGTAGCTGTCAGCGAGAATGGCGGCGAAAGCTTTGACCGGATTCAATCCACACCGATATTTGACCGAACTGAAGAGGCTAGTTTGTTTCGCGTAATTCACTCTATTTTCTATGATGAAGGTGTGTGGAAAGTCTGGTATGGAGCCGGAAGTCATTTTATTCAAGGCAAAAGCAAATCTTTGCCTGTTTATAATATTCGCTATCTGGAATCGCCTGATTGCCTGGCTTTTCCTGCCAAGGGAACGGTTTGTCTGGATATAACAGGTGATGAGCATCGGGTGGGCAGACCCTATGTGTTTAAAGAAAATGGGATATACAAGATGTTTTTTGGTTCCGGGACAGAGAAGGTAGCTTATCGGCTGGATTATGCTGAATCGGTTGATGGGGTTAACTGGGTAAGAAAATCGGAAGAAATACAGATGACGTATCTTTCACAGGACTTTGACAGTGATATGAGCTGCTATCCGGCGGTTATTAACTTTAAGGACAAAAAGTACCTGTTTTATAACGGCAATAACTACGGGGAGGGCGGATTTGGTTATGCAGAAATACGGTAAATTTATGCAAGAGGTCGCGAAGGTTCTTGAGCTTAAAGATAGTCACCTGAGTGATACCATGAGTTTGCGAATAGGTAATTGGGATTCGGTGGCTATGTTATCGATAATAAGTCTAATCGATGAGTATTTTAATGTTACAGTACCGGCTAAACGCTTGGCGTCTTGTGTTACGTTTGCGGATATTATCCGACTTGTTCAGGAAGTTGAGCAGTCAGAGGAGCAGTAGGCATATGGAAAAACTGCAGCAGTTAGTCATCGTGGGTGCGGGGGAAACCGCAGAAATGGCTTATGAGTATTTTACTTTTGACTCTAATTATGAAGTATGTGCTTTTAGTGCCGAAAAAGCCTTCATTACTGATTCTAGCCTACTGGGAATACCCGTAATTCCGTTTGAAGAGTTGGAAGACCACTATGGTCCAGATCAATACAGCACCTTTGTTGCTCTTGGCTATGGCAAGCTTAACCGCTCCAGAACAAGATTATATTCTATTTGCAAAGCTAAAGGATATACTCTGGCTAACTATATAAGTTCTAAGGCCTTTGTCTGGAGAAATGTCGTTATTGGTGATAATTGCTTTATCTTAGAAAATAATACCCTTCAATCTAATGTCAGAGTTGGGAACAATGTGGTGTTATGGAGTGGCAATCATATCGGTCACCGTTCGGTAATTGGCGACAATTGCTTTTTATCGTCCCAGGTCGTTATTTCCGGTTATTGTTCGGTGGGGGATAACTGCTTCTTTGGCGTGAATAGCTGTGTTGGTGATAATGTCACAATAGCTCAAGATTGCGTAATTGGCGCCGGGGCAGTCGTTCTTAGTGATACTGAGCCGGGAACGATCTATCAAGGCAATCCGGCTAAGCCAGCCAGGGTCAGTAGTTATCGTGTGTTTAATGTCCGCAGTTGATGGGAGTAGGTGTGGTATGAATACATTAGCTGCAACCAGTTTCTGTGACTATCAGGTGGTTGTGCGGCCATATACTGCGGCTGATAGAAAAGTCTGGGACAATTTTGTATTGTGCGCCAAAAATGGCCACTTCTTTTTTCAACGTGACTATATGGAGTATCATGCAGACCGCTTTAATGATTATTCACTTCTTTTTCTCTATGGCAACGAGCTGATTGCCATTTTGCCGGCTAACCGGGAGGGTGACACTGTATATAGTCACCAAGGATTAACTTATGGAGGCTTGATTACTGGTCGCAACACAACAAGTTTAATGCTATTGAGTGCGTTTTCGGCACTGCTATGTTATTTGCAGCAAAATCAGATTACAAAGTTCTATTATAAGACGATGCCATACATTTTTTTTGATATTCCTGCCGAAGAAGACCGCTGGGCGTTGTTTAACAGTGGAGCTAGGTTAGTACGGCGAGATTTATCGTCAGTGCTTTGTCCTATGGAAAAAGTAAAATATTTTAAAGGTAAACAAAATAATCTGATGAAGGCTGGACGCAGTAATCTCACGATTTCAGTGAGTACCAGATATGATGAATTTATGGCTTTATTAACACATGTGCTGCTTACTAGGCATGAGGTTGAACCTGTTCATACGGCAGCGGAAATGCAACTGCTGGCGGAAAGATTTCCGGAAAACATTAAATTATATGTATGCTGCAAGGAGGATGTATTGCTGGCAGGGGCTATTGTATTTATTAATCGTCATGTCGTGCATACCCAGTATCTTGCTAATTCGGATCAGGGCAGGCAGTGTGGCGCATTAGACTACTTATTGAATTACCTGATAACCGATGTTTATGTCACCAAGAAGTTTTTTAGTTTTGGAATCTCTACCGAAGCTGATGGTAAAGTACTGAATTCAGGGTTGTTACAAAGTAAAGAGGGATTTGGTGCCAGAGGGTTAGTTCATGATTTATATCTGATAGAAATATAATGACAAAGCTCAGTGAAGGATCGTGAAAACGAACTATCCCTCACTGAGCTTGGTTTATTAACATATATATATGGGTTTAGGAAAAGGTCAATTTGCTGCCAGACTGCATATGATGATGAAGGGTAATTTATCCTGACTAGGCACTATAAGACTCCTGCTTTCTACAAGTGGGGCTTTGAAGGCTTCCCTAGACGTTGAGGAATTAACGATTACATGGAGCTTACGCTTCCAGGGAAGCTGAGTCTATTTGTGTAGTCTGGAATAGTTTATTGACTTGGAGCAAGTGAGGGAAGAAGTATGGGGATAGAAAGATGCGCAACTGTTGATTTACCAATAGTGCATGATCCTCGCGGCAACCTGACATTTATTGAAAGTAAACGGCATATTCCTTTTGATATTAAACGAATTTATTACCTGTATGATGTTCCTGGCGGCGCTGAACGCGGCGGTCATGCGCATAAGACTCTGCAACAGATGATTATTGCAATGTCTGGCAGTTTTGATGTGATAGTTGATGATGGTTTTACAAGACAAACCTTTAGCTTAAACCGCAGTTACCGAGGATTATATATAGACCGGCTTATTTGGCGGGAGATAGTGAATTTTTCCTCAGGAGCTGTTTGCTTGGTATTGGCTTCAGACTTTTACGATGAGTCAGATTATTATCGGGACTACAATGAGTTTCTTCAGGCAGTCGCTGCTTCCCGCCTTGCCGTGGAGGGGAGGACATAATGTACGTTCCATTTTTAGATGTAAAGGCCGCATACCATGAATTACAATCAGAGTTGGATGCTGCTTATCGGCGGGTTATGGAATCTGGCTGGTATATATTGGGGCAGGAAGTCCGGGCCTTTGAAGAAGAGTTTGCGCAATACTGCGGTGTTAAGCATTGTATTGGCGTAGGGAATGGGTTAGAAGCCTTGCATCTGGTTTTACGTGCATGGAATATTGGGGCAGGTGATGAAGTCATCGTGCCTGCGAATACGTATATCGCGACTTGGCTGGCTGTCACCTATGCGGGGGCGCGCCCTGTTCCGGTTGAACCGGATGAGAAGACGTATAATTTGAATCCACAGAAAATAGCCGAGGCAGTTACGCCAAATACTAAGGCAATTATTGTTGCTCACCTTTATGGGCAAACGGCTGATATGGATGCCATTATTGCCGTAGCGAAGAAATATAATTTAAAGGTTTTGGAAGATGCGGCGCAAGCGCAGGGCGCTCTGTACAAAGGTAGATATGCTGGCAGTTTGGGAGATGCCGCCGGTTTTAGCTTTTATCCAGGGAAGAACCTAGGTGCTTTTGGTGATGCAGGTGCGATAACAACGAATGATGATGGGCTGGCCGAAGCAGTACGATATCTAAGAAATTATGGTTCCAAGAGTAAATACATTCACGATTATTTGGGTTTTAACTCTCGGCTAGATGAGTTGCAAGCCGCATTTTTACGGGTAAAGCTAAAACATCTGAACGAATGGAATAGCCGGAGGCGCAGTCTGGCTGAAATATATCTACAAAAAATCAACAGTCCGGATGTGATCTTGCCCTACGTTCCGGAATGGGCAGAGCCTGCTTGGCATTTATTTGTTATTAGAAGCAAGCGCAGAAATGACTTACAGCAGTATTTAAAAAATAATGAAATTGAAACCTTAGTCCATTATCCTATACCCCCGCATTTGTCAGTGGCTTATCGAGCACAGGGATTTCGGACCGAGCAATTTCATTTAACAGAACAACTGGCCGAAGAGGTGTTGAGTTTGCCCATTGGACCACATCAAAAGGTCCCTATGGAAAGTTTTGTGATTCAGAAAGTTAATGAATTTGGTAAGGTACAACAGTGATCTGATAGGATAAATCCTAGTTCAATAAGACGAAAGTTAGAATAGGTTATATACAGAAAACTACGGCAACCGGAGGTGATTACGATGCAGACTCTGCTTGTTACAGGTGGAGCCGGCTTCATCGGCAGTAACTTTGTTCATTATATACTGGAAAACACCAACTATCGGGTAGTAAATCTTGATAAGCTAACGTACGCAGGAAATCTGAACTCTTTACGGTCTATACTTCAAGATTCTCGTCACATTTTTATTAAAGGCTCCATTCAGGATCGGACTTTAGTACGACATATTTTGGAACAATATCGACCGGACAAAGTAGTACACATGGCAGCCGAGTCTCATGTGGATCGGTCGATTGGCGCTCCCGGGGAATTTGTCCAAACCAATATTGTTGGTACTTTTGACCTGCTAGAGTGTGTTCGCCAGTATTGGTCTCAGCAAGATTCTTCTTGGCAAGCGGCATTTCGTTTTGTTCATATATCTACTGATGAGGTATATGGTTCTTTAGGCAAGGATGGTTATTTTACCGAAGAAACCAAGTATGCACCTAATTCGCCCTATTCTGCGTCTAAGGCCGCATCCGATCATTTGGCGCGGGCATACTTTCATACTTATGGCATACCGGTGATAATTACTCATTGCTCTAATAATTACGGGCCTTATCAATTTCCCGAAAAGCTAATTCCATTAATGATACTTAACGCGCTCAACGGAAAGCCACTGCCTGTATACGGTGATGGCAGTAATGTCAGGGATTGGCTCTATGTGCTTGATCATTGCAGCGCCATTTTAAAAGTATTAACAGATGGTCGACCGGGAGAGGCCTATAATGTGGGCGGACATAATGAAAAGACAAACTTGCAGGTGGTTCAAGGTATCTGTGATTTACTGGATGAAATGCAGCCCCGGCAAGCTGGTGGCAGCTATCGTGACCTTATTACTTTTGTTAAAGACCGCCCAGGTCATGACTGGCGTTACGCTATTGATGCTTCTAAGTTAGAAGCCGAACTTGGCTGGCGTCCGCAAGAATCGTTTGAATCCGGGTTGAATAAAACGGTGAGTTGGTATTTGGCTAATCCGGATTGGCTTGAGGATATCAGGAGCGGCGCTTATCGCGCAAAATGGCTAGGGCTTATTAACGGCTAGGGGTGTTTGAGGATGATAAAAAAAGGCATTATCCTGGCTGGCGGTTCAGGCACCAGACTGTATCCGCTGACCAAAGTAATAAGTAAACAACTTATGCCTATATACGACAAGCCAATGGTATATTATCCGCTCACAACACTAATGCTGGCGGGAATAAGAGACATACTGATTATTTCAACACCGCAGGATTTGCCATTATACCAAGAACTGTTGAAAGATGGAAGTCAATGGGGGCTGAATATATGTTATGCAGCTCAATCGCGTCCTGAAGGAATTGCCCACGCGTTTATCGTCGGGCAAACGTTCATTGGAAACGACTGCTGTGCCTTGGTGCTAGGAGACAATATTTTTTATGGTGACGGTCTCGCAGCTAAACTCCGCCAAGCAGCCAGCAAGACTAAAGGGGCTACAGTTTTTGGGTATTGGGTTAGTAATCCGCAGCAGTATGGCGTAGTCGAGTTTGATAAGAGCGGAAATGCCGTCAGTCTTGAAGAAAAGCCTAAGCAGCCTAAGTCTAATTATGCAGTAACAGGACTATATTTTTATGATACCCAAGTAGTAGATATGGCCAAATGTCTCAAGCCAAGCGCCAGGGGAGAACTTGAGATTACCGATATAAACAAACTGTACCTGAGTCAGGGATTACTTTGCGTTGAGCGCTTGGGACGAGGGTATGCGTGGTTGGATACGGGAACACATACGTCCCTGCTCCAGGCAGCGAACTTTATTGAAACTATTGAGCAAAGACAGGGATTAAAAATAGGCTGCCCGGAAGAGGTTGCATACCGGATGGGCTATATTTCTGCGCAGCAATTAATTAAACTTGCCGAAGACTGCCGTAATAGTGGCTATGGAAAGTATTTGTTAGCTCTTGCGCAGGGAGAGGTGTCTTATGAAGTGTTATAGCACAGTCTTACCAGATGTAAAGATTATAGAACCGACAGTCTATGAGGACAGCCGGGGCTTTTTTATGGAAACCTGGAATGCTGCTCAGTATGCGAAACTGGGGATTGCTGCAAACTTTGTCCAGGATAATCTATCTTTATCTACCAAAGGAGTTTTACGGGGACTTCATTATCAACAGCCAAATCCGCAGGGGAAATTGGTATATGTATTACAGGGAGAAGTATTTGATGTTGCGGTGGATATCAGGTATGGCTCACCGACTTTCGGTCATTGGGTAGGAATTGTTTTATCGGCGCAGAACCATCGGCAATTGTATATTCCGGAAGGTTTTGCCCATGGTTTTTGCGCTTTAAGTGATACAGTGCTATTTGCCTATAAGTGTACTGCATTTTACGCTCCCTCATGTGAAAAAGGCGTATGTTGGAATGATCCGGCGCTAAATATTAAGTGGCCAATTTCTGATCCGATACTATCGGCCAAGGATAAACAGTATCCGTGCCTTGGAGAGATAGGGATTGAGGATCTTGCTAAATATGTGTAGACAGGTGGTACTATGAAAGTCATTGTTACTGGTGGCTCGGGTCAGCTTGGGCGGGCTTTTGCCGCATTGACTGACTCGTTTGCCGGTCAGCTAGTTATATTGGGATCGCACGAACTGGATGTTACTTGTCCAAATCAGGTTACGAGTATTTTTGAGCAAATGAAGCCTGATGTTGTAATTCATGCAGCAGCCTATACGGCTGTTGACGCAGCCGAGACAGCTCCTGATAAGGCATTTAGAGTTAATGTTATTGGTACTCGCAATATTGCTGCTGCCTGTCTTAATTATGGCAGTAAGCTTGTATATCTTAGTACAGATTATGTGTTTGATGGGCAGCAAAGCCGGCCGTATACTGAGTTTGACCGTCCTAATCCGATAAATGTTTATGGCAGGAGCAAGCTGGAGGGTGAATTAATGGCTGCAAGAATCTGCCCTCAGCTGTATGTTGTTAGAACTTCATGGTTGTATGGCGATGGCCATAATTTTGTCCGAACCATACTGAGGTTAGCACGCGAACGGAAAGAGCTAACCGTTGTTAATGATCAGATAGGAACACCTACTTATGCTGCCGATTTGGCCCGAGGCATTCTGGCACTTATTGAAACCGATGGATTTGGGACTTATCATATGTCAAACAACGGTTATTGTAGTTGGTATGATTTTGCGAAGGAAATTTTAAAACTTGCCGATATCCCAATCGTGGTACATCCGGTAACCACAGAGATGTTTGGTGCAACTGCTATGAGGCCACGCTACTCGGTATTACGCAATTATATGTTGGAACTCAGTGGTGGTGATTATTTCCGTTATTGGCAGGATGCTCTTTCCGTTTATATGAAAAACGTCATGGCTAGTCTTTAAGTAAAGTCATTACATGCAAAATTGTTTTGTATTTCAGATTCCCAGTGGCTAAATGAACGGCTGCCGCATAGTATACATTGATTAGTCCCCCAATTTGATAGCTATGTGGAAGGAGGAGTTTAGATGGGTTTTGGTTTTGACGGTTGTGGCGGCGGTCGTGGTAATTCATGGGTTGTGATCATTATTATCATAATACTGCTGCTATGGTGCTGCGGAGACAACGATACTTGTACTTGCTAAGTAAATATCGTTAATTTACTACTTACAATGAGCCGGTACCTTTGGTGCCGGTTCTTTAATTATGTAGACAGAGGCTATGGAGCCAAAAATGCTGATTTTTACTTCAAAATATGAATTGATTTTTGTATACACTGATGTTATAATATGTACAAAATAAAGTATACATAGCCGATTGGTGGCGGAATGAATGTAATCATTCGGGGTCCGTCGCTGGTTGTGTCAAGTATACGCGATAAAAGATCCCCATTTTGAAGTTGCAGAAATACTGCAATTTCAAAATGGGGTCTTTTTAATACCTTGTTAGCTTGGTGGCCGGTTGCAAATAGGACAGGCTTGCAACCGGAAGGGTTTTTCCAAATGTGCCTGCTCCAGGAGCTCCTGGTTGCTAAATATGTCTAGTGTAGGACCGTCAGCGAGCACTTTGCCGGCACGTAAGACAATTGTACGGGCACAGAGGTCCAGAACCAGGTCAAGGTCATGGGTTGCAATGATTTTGGTATGCTCAAAGGTTTTGAGTAAGTTGATTAATTGGCGGCGGGCCAGTGGATCAAGGGCAGCGGTTGGCTCGTCCATAACTAGGATACTGGGTTCCATCGCTAACACGGTAGCAATGGCTACCAAACGTTTTTGTCCGCCTGACAAGCGATAGGGGGCACGGTCTTTTAAATGTAGGGCACCGACGGTAGTTAACGCTGAGTTTACACGGGCGTCCACTATTTCTGGTGGTAATCCAAGGTTTAGTGGTCCAAAAGCAACGTCATCATAAACGGTTGGCATAAAAAGCTGATCATCGGAATTCTGAAACACCATGCCAACTGACCGACGGATATGAGGTAAGGTCTGTTTTGTCACCGGATAATTCCCAATATTTATTATACCTGTGGTGGGGAATAGTACACCGATCAGATGTAACAGTAGTGTGGTTTTACCTGAGCCGTTGGCGCCGACGATGGCCAATGATTCGCCGTGAGTGATCCGGATAGACAGACCGCATAGTGCTTCGGTCTGATCAGGATAGGTGTAGGTTACGTTTTTTACTTCAATAATATGATGGCTCATGATTACCCCCCCATAAGCAATTTACCTAAAAGATGGGGAATATTGAATAAGCGGGCGCTAATAAAAAAGATTGTCCAGAAGACCAGAAAAATAATATCGGCAGCATGTAAAACAGTGGTGCGCATGAGGCGTACTTCGCCGTCAAAGCCACGGCACAGCATGGCCTGATAAATTCGGTTGGCCCTGTCAATTGAGCGGATAAGAAGTTGTCCTAAGAGCGATCCCCAAGTCCGATAACGAACTCCTGTTCCATGAAAGGAACGCAAACTGTAAGCTTGAATGCTGCGAATAAACTCGTCAAGCAAAACATGCAAATAACGATACATAAACATGATTTGGACAACGATAACTTTAGGAATACCTATTCTCAGCAACGCTGCCCCTAAAGCATTTATGCCGGTGGTTGCCACCAGAATGAGGGCGGTAGTTACGGTCAGATATAAACGGATGGTAATAGAGAAAAAGGAAATCCAACCGCCTGTTAACATAAGTGGTCCGAACTGAATAACTGGTGTTTGGTCAAATATGGGGTTGAAAATGCCCACGAAAACTACGAAAGGAGCCACTAACACCAAACGTTTAAGCAACGGTCTGGCCGGAAGATTGCCAAGCGACATCAGTACTGTTGGAAAGAAAAGAAATGGCAGTAGACCGTTAATTTCATATTTAGGAAATGATGTAACAATGATAATGAACATAAGGACTGTGATTAGCTTAACACAAGGATGGAGGCGATGGATGATCGTGTTTTTCGTGGCAAGTGTATCAAGATATCGTACATCTATCCAATTAGCTTCCAGTCTTATCATATTACATGCTTCTTTCGGAAAAGTATAAAGTTGACTTAGCTCTCCATGCTACGCATTTGCTTACTGCTGTTTGGAAAAATGATGGAGGCTTTTGCCAATAACCAAGGCAATTATTAAAGTAAGAAGGGAGCCAACAATGCCGGCTGTTGAAGTGCCGATGTCTACAACTGGCCAGGCTGGAGTTTCTGGTTCTGTGATAATTGCAGCGACAGGCTGTTGGTCTTGTCTAAAGTTATAGTTGGGAAGGAAGGCAATTTTTTCTTGAAAATCCGCAAGAATGGTGTGGATTCCTTCAGGAGCTTCTAAATCATCTCCACCTGTGACCCTGGCGATTGACCACTCCAGTCCGTCGGGGTGCCCGGAGGCAAACCAGGATAAGGCGCCGCCGGTAATCATGGCAGCAATCATCAGTACGACTAGAATTGGCTTAATGGCAATATTGTCTAAACGTTGTCTCTGAGACGTTTTTGTGAGGATTTCTGGTGCTTCTTTGGCGACAAACAGGATGACTGCCGCTGTTACCAACCCTTCTACCAGGCCAATAGCCAAGTGAATGGGCTGCATGAGAAGGACAAAAGCATTAAAAGGAAGATTGGAAATCCCCGATATGACAGTTTCCAGGACAACGCTGAAGGCACCTAACTGAAGCCCAATGACGGCGGCTAACATTGAGGCCGAGAATAAACGGATTTGCGAAGGGCTGCTACCGGCAAGTGGTTTATAGATGAGCGGGTAGGCGATAAAACAAGGGAAAAAGCCAAGATTAAAGATATTACAGCCAAGGGCTAAGAGGCCACCGTCGGCAAAGAACAGCGCCTGAACGGTTAAAATGGATGCTATGGTTAAGAACGCAGCATGCGGGCCCAACAAGATAGCGAGCAGGAGCCCGCCGCCCAAGTGGCCGCTGGAGCCTGTGCCAGGGATGGTAAAATTAATCATTTGGGCCGCAAAGACGAAGGCGCCTAATACTCCCATGAGGGGAACTTTTCGCTCATCCATCTCTTGTTGTACTTGTTTTGCGGCAAAGGTAGCTAAGCCAGCAGTTACTGCCCACATAGCCCCGCCGACTACCGGGGAAATTAACGCGTCTGCCATATGCATGGTCATCACTCCTTATATGAGATTTGTTGACTAACCTTTTTTAGATTTTTCAAGGTAAGGCAGTAGCATTCGAGAGATGTTGGTGGTTAATGCAGATAGAAAGTATCATGGTATTACGTGGCTGCAACAAAAAAAGACTACAAAGATGCTTCCAGGCACTTGCTGGAAAGTGACTTTCGTAGTCTTGTTTCGACGATATGAATATAATAAAATACAAGAGTATAACGATTCTTCTGAATCATGGGTATCTTCATGATACTCATGATACACTAATATTGTCATAATTATTTCGCTGTTATTAGCGGAATTCCTGCTTATAAATTTGATTTTTTCAAATTTTTTACTTAATTTTAAAAAAACACCAGGTGTTTCTTGTAGTTTTTTTATGGAGAGCTTTTTTAAACTTTGAATCGTTTTTTATCGGGGATAAAAAAACTGTTTTGTTGACAGGAACTGTTTAAATTTGCAGGTTTTTGTATAATCGGGTTAGAATACTAGGAAGTAACTGCAAAAGATTGGGTTGGAGGCTATTATGGATACAGTACGGCGTATAGTAGTATGTGTATTGTTGATTTCGTTGCTGGTTGTTAGTACAGGCTGCTCAATAGGGAGCCTATTTGCCCCGAAACCGTACAAGGAAACGCAGTTTCTCATGGATACCATTATCGAGATTACTGCGTATGGCCCAGGCAGTGAGGCTGCTGTCAAAGCGGCATTTGCTGAGTTTAAACGAATTAACGATTTGACAAACCGATTTGATGAAACCAGTCAAGTGTCAAAGATTAACCAGGCAGCAGGGAAAGAAAAGGTGCAGGTAGACCCTGAAGTTATTGCTATGCTGAAACTGGCACGCAGCCGTTCTGAACAGCTTGACGGTGCGATTGATGTCACCATTGGCGCATTAACTGAGCTATGGGGCATCGGTCACAAAGGGGATTTTGTGCCTAGTGATGAGGAAATTAAGTCCCGGCTGCCGTTGGTTAACTTTCGGCTGTTAGAAGTTGATGATAAGGCCAATACCGTGTTTTTGCCTAAGGAGGGTATGCGGATTGATTTAGGAGCAGTAGCTAAAGGTTATGCTAATCGCAAGGCTATTGATGTGCTAAAGGCCCACGGGGTAAAGTCAGCACTGGTAAATGCCGGTGGCGATATTCGGGTGATTGGTAAACGGCCAGATGGTCAGCCATGGCGTATTGGGGTGCAAGACCCGCGTAATTCAGAAGGGATTGCGGCAAAACTGGCGTTAAGTGAATGGGATGTATTGGAAACATCTGGCGATTATCAACGCTATTTTATTAAGGATGGAGTGCGGTATTCACATATCATTGACCCGCGGACTGGCTATCAGCCACGCGAGGTCGCCAGTATTACCATAGTCGCGAAATCAGAGAATCACGTGGATATACTAAGTACCGCCATGCTGGTACTGGGGGTCGAAAAAGGTCAGGAATTGTTGAAGCAATATCCTGGAACAGAAGCCATTTTTATAACTACTGACGGAAAGAAAGTGATTACACCGGGCTTAGAGGGAAAGATTGAACTGTAGTGCTGTTTGCAGGACGAATATTGCCCTTGCTATAATTAATAAGTCAGATATTCCCCTAAGTAAGAGGTGAGGCGATGGATTGCAATAAAATTCGAGAAATGCTTGCTAGTCGATTGCGTGGCCAATCGGGCAAATTTGCCAATGCGGAGGATTACTTACAATCGGCGGTAACAGTACCACTGATTGACGTATGCGGCCAACCGTCAGTGTTATTTGAAGTACGCTCTGGTAAGCTGAGTCGTCAGCCTGGAGAAATATGTTTTCCTGGTGGCCGTATTGAGGCTTATGATGTCAGTCCGCTACAGACGGCTTTACGTGAGACGGCAGAAGAACTTGGAATTCAGAAGGATGCTATCGAAGTTCTAGGGGAGTTGGATTTTTTGGTAAGTCCAATTGGTGTCCTCATTTATCCTTATGCTGTGCATATATCTGCTGCTTTGCCGTTTGCTCCCAATACCGACGAAGTAGCCGAAGTGTTTACAGTGCCGTTGGATTTTTTGCTTACTGCCAAGCCCCGGGTAGCTTCTATGGAAATGGCGACTAAGCCATTGGCTGGTTTCCCTTTTGATCTTTTGCCACCAGACTATCCTCACGGGTATCGACGGCGGGCCAAATATCCGCTGCTATTCTACCAATACAAGCATTATGTTATTTGGGGATTAACGGCAAGAGTATTGGCCACCTTTCTAGAAATTTGCCGACAGGGCCTGAGCGGAGAGTATTTATCATGAAAATTCATGTTATCTTGCTAGTCAGCATGACTGGTTTGATATTTACTCATCCTTTTGATGGTTATTTTCGGTTTACACTCGGTGTGGTTGTATTAGCCACCTTGCTCTTATATTTTAGACGCTTGCCGGTCATGAGTATAGCAACTGCTGCCGGCGGAGTCATGCTCTTATTTCGTGTTATTATTAAATATCCGTATGTTGAGGAGTCACTGCCAAGTGTTTTTCTGCATAATCTGCCGGCGTTTAGCTATTATTTGGCCTATGGACTACTATTTATCCTTCTGAAGGTACGAGACTATCGGGGAAATATACCGGCACTTATCCTGCTGTTGAGTATTTGTGATATTGTTAGCAACTGTGTGGAACTCATGATTCGTCAGGAACCGGGCGGGCGTAGTTTGGAGACGGTTTTAACCAGTTTAGTGGCAGTTGGTGTTGCCCGCTCGATTTTAATTGTAATTGGTTATTACCTGATGAAGCGTTATCGTGATTTTGTGTTGGCAGAAGATCATGCTGCCCGTTACGCAGAACTTATTTTTATCATTGCTAAGCTTAAGGCTGAGCTATTTTATTTAAAAAAATCCTCAGCCGATATCGAAAGGGTTATGGAGAAAGGCTATACCTTGTATCAAAACCTCAACGAAGCTCACCCGGGCGAATTAGTTCGTCCTGACTCGCCTGCTGCTCGGGCGTTGGAGATTGCCCGCGACATTCATGAAATAAAAAAAGATTACTACCGGGTGACAAGGGGAATAGAAGAAATTTTGGATGTGGCAGTAAGAAAAGAAGGGCTGCCGTTGTCAGAGTTTTTTCAAATTATTGAACAAAATACCAGACGATATATTAATAGTTTGGACAAGCCTGTTTCCATTTCTTTTGTGCATTATGGTGAAGTGGTCACTGATAAATACTATGCTATTGTTTCTATTCTTAATAATTTAATTATCAATGCTGTTGAAGCCGTGGAACCGGCAGGCATTATTACTGTGACCGCTAAATACAGCGGAGGCAAACTACAGCTTACCGTTGCGGACAATGGTCCAGGCATTCAGCCTGAAGATTTGGAAATGGTCTTTGCGCCAGGGTATTCTACTAAATTTTCAGAAGTTACTGGACAAATGTCAACAGGTCTGGGGTTAAGTCATGTGAAGAATTTGACGGAATCGCTGGGCGGAGAAATTGCGCTAACCTCCAAACCAGGTAAAACAGTTTTTACCATATCACTGCCGCTGACCAATTTGGCAGCCAATAGCTGAGCAGGTCAATTTAATAGGGGTGTGAAGAAGTGCGTTTTGTTATTATTGAAGATGATCCAAGCGTCCGGAAGATTATGAGCAATATTATTGAAAAATATAAATTGGGAACCGTAATCGCTGAGTGTGGTGATGGATTAAAAGCTGAGTCCATTATTACCGATTATGCTCCTGATGTAGCCTTGGTAGACTTACTGCTTCCAGGCCAGGATGGTGTTGAGCTAATTAGAAAACTGAAAGAAAAAAAGGTAGACACTTCTTTTATTATGATTTCGGAAAGTACTAGCCAGCCAATGATAACCAAGGCGTACCAAACTGGCATTGATTTTTATATTCATAAACCTATCAATGTTCTGGAAATAACATCTGTTATTAGTAAAGTAGAAGAAAGCCGGCGCTTAAGGCAGGTTATGTCGCTTATTTCTGAAACTACGGCCCGGTATGCCGGTAATGGATGTAGAATAGTTGAAATTGATGATAATACTAAAAAGAACCGAATTAACCGGGTTTTTTCCGATCTGGGAATCATTGGGGAAGCGGGAGTAAAAAATATTCATCAATTAGTTCAGCTAGTAGATATGCGTCTGTCCGATGGCCATAATCAATCCTATCAACTTCATGAATTGTATCAGGAATTGTCGCAAGAGATCGGGCAGGATATTAAGACCATTGAGCAACGGGTACGCCGGGCAATTGCCAAAGCTATGCAAAATGTAGCTAATATGGGAATTGAGGACTATCATAACGAAAAGTTTGAAATGTATAGCGGAGCCTTGTTTGATTTTAAGGAAATTAGGCAGGAGATGGCTTTTATTCAAGGCAAAAGTTCTTACCGGGGAAAAATTAATATTAAGAAATTTCTTGAAGGCTTGTTATTTTTTGCTGATGAGTAGCCGATGTGCATAGATAATCATCAAATGTACCCTCTAGTTCTTTTATAACATTCTGCAGTCTTTTAGGTGTAATAACTATATTCTGTCAGACTTGTTACATAAGCTTTTATATAAAACAAGAAGAAAATACAGGCATAAGAACTGTTACCCTGCCAATACTAATGTTGAGGACCTTCAACTATGTAGTGGAAAGGGTGACAGTTTTTGTGTATTAAGATTTCTTATAAGGTAATCAGTGTTTTTTTGGTAGTGTTTCTTATGGCTGCTGTCTTTGCTGGCTGTGGTACAGCAAACAAGCCAGCTCCTAAGCCTCTGACTGACAATCAGGGTAATCAAGCGGCTCCTGGCAAAGTGGCCATGCCGCCACGTATGGTTATTGGCTATTATGAAAATCCCTGGCCAGGGACACCTGACCAGACAGGGTCATTTCCCAGCATGAAGGCTCATGCCAAAAGTATGTCAGGAGTAGGGCCCTTCTGGTATAAAGCCACTCAAGATGGTACTTTGGAGGCCAAAGACAGTCAGTTAGTATATGACACGGCCCGTCAGCTTGGCCTTAAGCTGTATCCACTGGTTACGAACAAAACTGGTGCTACTGATGCCGTGCTGGGTGATCCCGCGATACGAACAAAAGTAACGGATAGTATTGTTAAACTGGTACAGGAAAAAGGCTATGACGGTATCAATATTGACTTTGAACTGTTACCGCCTAAGCATAAAGAAAACTTGACTGCTTTTATGGCTGAATTGTATCCTAAAATGAAAGCCATCAATAAGACAGTTATTATTTCAGTATTTCCTAAAATAGATGTTGCCGAAGATGTTGCTGGTGCTTATGACTATCCCAATTTGGCTAAACATGCTGATTTCCTTCAAATCATGACATATGACAATCACTGGGCTACTTCGGAGCCTGGGCCAATTGCGCCAGTAGACTGGTATGAAAAAAATATCCAATACGCCATTGAACAATGCGGTGGGCCACACAAAGTGATTATCGGTGTTAGTGCGTATGGCTATGACTGGGGAGGTAAAGAGGGAGAAACTATAAAATATGTGGATGCTATTGTGTTGGCCGAAAAACATGGGGCAAAAATACACTATGATGAGAAAGCACAAGCTCCTTGGTTTAAATACAAAGATCACGAAGTTTGGTTTGAAAATGACAAAAGTACCGCCGCTAAACTTGATATTGTTGCCAAATATAACCCTGCTGGAATTGCTATTTGGCGTTTAGGTCAAGAACAGCCTGAAATTTGGGGGATTATTGATAAAAAGTTTCCGAAAGGGCAATAAAAATAATACCTGCCGTACACGCGGCAGGTATTATTTTGCAAAAATCGAATACTAATTAATATGGGAGGGGAAGCGCATGAGTATTGTTGAAGTCACTATTGTTCCTATAGGCACAGGTTCGCCTAGTGTTAGTCAATATGTTGCCGAGTGTCACAAAATACTTGAGCAAGCTACCGATCTCAAATACCAGTTAACACCTATGTCGACGATTATCGAAGGCGAGCTGAACCGAATTCTGGAAGTTATCCGCCAAATGCATGAAAGTCCATTTGCTGCAGGTGCGCAGCGAGTATCGACGACCATTCGGATTGACGACCGGCGGGATAAAGAATTAACTATGGCTGGAAAAATCAAAGCGGTTACCGACAAATTGTAGTAAACTTTAGTAACAGGTAAAAGACTAACCGTCTGTAGATATATCTTGGCGATGAACCCAAGATAAAAAATTCTTGACGTAAAACTACATATTTTGCTATACTTCTAACAAGCCCCCGTAGCTAGGGGGCTTGTCTTATTATGTAAAGTAATCTACATGTTGCAAAAAGACGAAAGGGTGAGGATATAATGCCACCATCACGTCTGGAAAAACGGCTACTTGAACAGCGCAAAACTCGGCGCAATAGGTTTTTGCTGATAGTAATATGTTTGCTGTTATTTTTCATCATGGCTGGTGTAACCTACTTTTGGGCCATGGGGGGTAAATTTGAAAAAGCCCGCAAGGTTAGTGCCAATGTGGTAGGACTGCCAGATAAAGTGAATATCCTGGTAATGGGTGTTGATGAGCGGAATGAAGATGTTGGGCGTTCAGATACCCTGTTTGTGGTAACCGTAGATACTTCAACCAAACAGGTAACGCTGTTATCCATACCACGTGATACCAGAGTCAAGATTCCTGGCCATGGCTGGGATAAAATCAATCATGCCTATGCCTTAGGCGGTTACAAACTTTCGCGGCGTGCTGTCGAGGATTTACTAGGCATTCCCATGGATTATTATGCAATTATTAATTTTGCTGCCTTCAATAAAATTGTTGATGCTGTGGGCGGTGTAACCATTGATGTTGAAAAACGCATGTATTACGAAGACCCGTATGATAATCTGGTTATTGACCTCAAACCGGGTAAGCAGCAAATGGATGGACATACTGCCATTAAATATGTGCGTTACCGGGACGAAGAAGGGGATATAGGACGGATTGAACGGCAACAGAAATTTATTAAGGCTATGCTTAATGAAGTGGCCAGTCCGTTTATACTACCACGGATACCCAATATTATTCGGGAAGTAACAGCAGCCATTCAGACCGATCTGACAACGGCTGACATGCTGAACTTGGCGAAGCTTGTAAATGATGCAGCCAAGGCTGGCCTAAAGACAGAGACTGTTCCAGGAAAGCCAGCTTACATTAGCGATATCAGTTATTGGTTGCCAGATATTATTCAATTGCGAAATTTTGTAGCTCTATCCCAAGGGATAACTGACGGAAAATTTATAGCAGCATCGCGAACTCTGGCCAGCCAATATGAGCGTTCTATTCCGCAAGAAATGAAAATAGTCGCAGTGGCGAATAAAGCGACAATAGAGGAAAAAGACCCGAACCAAAAAATCATTCAAGATCAGGACGAAAAGGCGGATAAGGCGCAGAATCCGTTAAAACCAGATAAGGCACAAGATCCAACAAAGCCAGTGACCGCAAATCCCAAAGCTCCTAGCATGCCGAAGGAAGCTACTAAAAATAAGGTGGCCCAAACTAAACCTCAGAAAACCAATAGTAGCAAACTACAGTTCGAAGTCGTTAATGCTAGCGGCATACCGGAGGCAGGCAACCAAATGGCGGCAGAGCTTAGAAGCCAGGGACATGAGGTCATTAGTGTAGCCGGTATTAGTGCCGCTAACAAAAATACAGTCGTGATTGCCAACAGCAGTGAAGTTAGCCGCCAATTAGCTAACTTGCCTTTTCGTTATGCGCTTCAGGTAAACAATGACGACAGTAAGGCCAATGTAGTAAAAATAATTGTAGGCAAAGATTATGTGAACCGATAGTCATGAGGGATGACTGGCAATGCGGGAACAGATCGTCTTGCTCAGATCTCCCACGGATATATTTTAGCTTAGCTTCTGTCACAGCAGTAGTTAAGCTATTTTTTTTGCCTTTATTGGGATACTAAAGTAGTGACTTGCCATTGCTGGGAAAGGGGTCAGTCAATGTGGATTGAGCAAATGCGCCGGCTAAAAGTAGTAGGCGTTATTATGGTTGGTATTATTAGTATATTAGTGCTCAGGTTAGTATGGCTGCAAGTGGTTCAAGGGGATTATTATAAAAAAAGTGCTGAAATCAATCGTACCCGTAAAATTAGCGTTCAGGCTCCACGGGGTGATATATACGATCGAAACGGAGCTGTAATAGTAAGCAATAGACCGAGTTTTGCCGTTTCCATTATTCCAAGTGAATATGCTAGGCCGGAGGAAGCTACTTCGCTGCTTGCTGCCATTACTGGTGTAACAGACGGGGAGATTAAGCAGCTATTGCAGGATAGTAGTGATTTTCCCTATACCCCGGTACGGATAAAACGCGATATCGATGACGTCATGATTGCCAAGATTGAGGAACGCCATGTCTATTTGCCGGGAGTGGTCATTGAAGCTATACCTGTTAGGCATTATGTATATAAAGAATTGGCTGCCCATATATTGGGCTTTATTGGCAGTATAAGTCAGGAGGAATACGCTAAGCGCAAACAGCAGGGTTATCATCCTGCTGACTTAGTTGGTAAAGATGGTATAGAACGGGAATGGGAAGAGGTACTGCGCGGTATTGACGGTGTGCGTATGTTAGAAGTGGACGCCAGTGGCGAAGAAATACGCCTGCTGGGAAATCAGCCGTCAGTTCCAGGCCAAGGACTGGTATTGACTCTTGATGCTAATCTGCAGAAAGCAGTAGAAGAAGCATTGGCTACCCAGGTTGCAGCTAGCCGGAACATAGGCCAACCAGCCAAAGGCGGTGCCGTAGTCGTGCTGGACGTCAACACCGGCGGTGTATTGGCAATGGCCAGCTATCCAGCTTTTGATCCCAACCTGTTTGCTGGAGGTATTAGCAGTAAAGACTGGAATGAGCTACTTGCCGATGCCGACCATCCGTTGAATAACCGGGCCATTCAGAATGCCTATCCGCCTGGTTCGGTATTTAAAATCGTAACAGCCGCAGCGGCACTCGAAATGAACCTGACTACACCACAGGAAATATTTGACGACCAAGGGGTGTATGTACTCAATGGCTGGAATTTTTACGGATGGGATAAAAAGGGGCTTGGTAAGTTAAATATAGTGGATGGTCTAGCCTTATCGAGTGATCCGGTATTTTATGAGTTAGGACGCCGTCTGGGAGCCGATAACCTGGCGACTTATGCGTTAACCTTTGGTTTTGGCAATCTTAGCGGGATTAAGCTGGCAGGAGAGACAAAAGGAATAGTCCCTTATATGGAATGGAAACAGGAGCAGTATGGTGAGCCTTGGTACCCGGGAGAAACCTTAATTGCTGCCATTGGTCAAGGTTACTATTTGGCAACGCCGCTCCAGCAGGCCTTGTTACTTATGGCTGTGGCGAATGGGGGGATCGTATATAAGCCCAAACTTGTCGACAAAGTTCTAACACCGGAAGGGAATCTTGTTACAACCTTGCCGACGGAGGTGCTGCGAACCATTTATCTTCGGCCGGAAGTATGGGATATTGTGCGGCAAGGGCTGATTGCAGTAACTACCCGTGGCACGGCTGCCGCCGCATTCAAAGATTTCCCGAAAACAATAGCTGGAAAATCTGGTTCAGCAGAAACTGGCCGAGGAACAACCCATTCCTGGTTTGCTTGCTATGCTCCGGCCGAGAAACCTGAAATTGCAATCGCCGTACTTGTGGAAGAAGGCGGAGATGCTTCGGTGGCCGCTGTACCGCTTACTCGCCGGATATTGGAGGCTTATTTCGGCATTCCCAATAAAGCGTTGTTGCCTGCGACAACAACAGATTAGTATGGGAAAGATATTTCAAAAATAACCATCTGGAATATTTTACAGAAATGGAAAGTAATAGAATAGGAGTTTTGCCAGCCATGTCGAATATATTCTTTCCATTGAATGAAAAGTATGGAGGGGAGCGATGACATGGGCGAAAAAATTCAGTTTGTACGCAACTATAGCGATATAAGCACCGATCAGGGGTTCCAATTCGAATTTCACTGCGATCGTTGTGGTGTTGGTTACCGGACAGAATTCAAACGGTCAGTAACAGGCACTAT
>NZ_JBYKYF010000314.1:0-3460 GCF_057736855.1 Sporomusa sp. | reverse complement strand
TGAGGTTACCAGCTAAATACGCATATATTTTGACGCTCGTTTTGCGAGTGTCTATTTAGATGTGGTTTTTTTTGCGCCTTTTTCCAGGAGGGTTTTCACGATAAAAATTTCTGTGGTCTCAGCCCAGACGTGATACTAACAACGAACAAATAAATTGTTCATCTTAAAATTCACATTACAACCTGTCTAAGCTTCTTTGCAGTCTATAGTATACATTTAACTCTGCATCTAACTGCTGACTAGCAATCAAAACTTGAGTGCTAGCTAATCCATAAACATTCGCAAGTTCATGCATTTTTTGACGCAGGCTCTCAATTCTTGCTAAAATTACCATCATCTTACTCAATCCTTTCATTTAAACGACAATATATATTATAACAAATTTTACAAATAATGGAATACTCGGGCAAAAGTTTATATTTTCTGACAAATAAAATCCTTCCTACCTTAAATTGAAAATAATAGGTTTCATCTGCTGAAAATTTTCCACAGCAATCTTTAGATTTCATTATATATAGACATAGGTTGCGACACAAATGTCTTACTCAAGGGTGTTCACGTGAAAAAAGTCGCAGAAGCATTAGGGCATACCAATGTATCCATAACGCTCAACACGTATTCACATTTTATCCCAACGATTCACGATGAGGTAGCAGAGGTAATGGAAGAAATAACAAAAGAACCCACCTGAGATAAGGTAGGTTTTAATGATAAGCAACTTTTAAGCAACTTTTGATATTTTTATGGCTGAAATGTGGCGCGCCTGGCACGATTCGAACGTGCGACCAACCGCTTAGAAGGCGGTTGCTCTATCCCCTGAGCTACAGGCGCATATTATATGAAAATTAAATGGAGCGGGTGAAGGGAATCGAACCCTCGTAGCTAGCTTGGAAGGCTAGTGCTCTACCATTGAGCTACACCCGCATCAAATGGGGTATTATATATGTGGTCGGAGCGGCAGGATTCGAACCTGCGACCCCCTGGTCCCAAGCCAGGTACTCTACCAAACTGAGCCACGCCCCGTAGTCACAAAACATATTATACTGGTATTTAGTTTGTTTGTCAAGCAAATACTTTTTAATTTTTTAGCTGCTGCTCAACGGTTGTTCGTTAAGCAGCAGCCTTTGATTTATCTTTTTATAGTTCGCGGTATTTAGCTTGTCCTTCATCGTAGAAGTTATTGCCCTGGCTATCAATAGCTACAATGGCGGGAAAATCTTCTACGGTCAAACGTGACAAGGCCTCAGTTCCCAGATCTTCGTAAGCGATGACTTCGTATTTTTTAATGGTTTTGGCAATAAGCGCTGCTGCGCCGCCGGTGGCTGTAAAGTATACGGCACCATGTTTTTTCATGGCTTCTACCACTTCAGGCGAACGATAGCCTTTGCCAATCATACCACGCAACCCTTCTTCAAGCATACGCGGAGTGTAGGCATCCATACGGCCACTGGTGGTCGGGCCGGCTGAACCGATAGCTTGGCCTGGTTTAGCAGGAGCTGGGCCTACATAGTAGATGATTTGGTCAGTAAAATCAACCGGCAGTTTTTCACCGGCAGCTAAAGCTTCGGTCATGCGCTTATGAGCAGCATCCCGGGCGGTATAGATAGTACCAGTAATCAAAACTAAATCACCGGCTTTTAGTTGACTGGCTTTTTCTTTGGTTAACGGGGTGACAATTTTAATAGCTTCTTTCATCTGGCTTTCCTCCTACAATTCAACTTCGGCATGGCGAGTGGCATGACAGTTGATATTAATAGCCACAGGCAATCCAGCAATATGTGTTGAATAATATTCAATATTAACAGCCAGCGCTGTCACCCGGCCACCAAGACCTTGCGGACCGACGCCTGTCTTATTGACAAGCTCTAAGAATTCTTGCTCAAGCTTAGCATACTCTTCGTTGGAATTACGTTTAGTGATCGGACGTAACAATGCCTTTTTCGCCAATAGGGCGGCTTTTTCCATCGTGCCACCGATACCAATACCAACAACAATTGGCGGACAAGGATTGGAACCGGCATTAAAGATCGTATCAACAAGGAATTTTCTGATTGCTGGCAAGCCATCAGCAGGCTTGAACATTTTTAAGGCGCTCATGTTTTCACTGCCAAACCCTTTGGGAGCCAGGGTAATTTTTAATTTGTCACCAGGAACAATGCTGGTATGTATGACTGCCGGCGTATTATTACCAGTATTTTTGCGGTTAAATAACGGTTCTGCAACCACTGATTTTCTTAAGTATCCTTCCGTATAACCTTTAGCAACCCCGGCGTTTACGGCATCTTCTAAATTGCCGCCAGTAATATGAACATCCTGGCCAATTTCCAAGAAAACAACCGTCATGCCAGTGTCCTGACAGATAGGCATTTGCTCATCACGGGCAATACAGGCGTTTTCTACCAATTGCGCAAGAATGGCTTTGCCCAGAGGGGATTCTTCTTTCTCCTGGCTAGCCTCCAAAGCGGCACGGATATCATCGGTTAGATAATAGTTTGCATCAACAGCCAGTTTCGCCACAGCGGCTGTGATTTGGGAAGCTTCAATTGTACGCATTATATCCTCCTTTTAACGGTTACGAGCAACTCGTTCTGCAGTTCTTTTCCTAATTTCTTCAGGATCTACATGAATCCGGGCTACCCCTGTCTCGATGGCCGCCTTAGCTACAGCAGCAGCAACAGCCGGCGCCACGCGCGGATCAAAGGCATCTGGCACAATGTAGTCTTCCTTCAGCTCATTGTCAGGTATCAGATCAGCGATAGCGTAAGCAGCAGCAAGCTTCATGGCTTCATTGATCTGTCTGGCTCTTACGTCAAGTGCTCCCCGGAATACACCTGGGAAGACAGTTACATTATTTACCTGGTTAGGCGCATCGGAACGACCTGTGCCGGCAACACGTGCACCGGCAGCTTTTGCTTCCTCATAACTAATTTCCGGTACAGGGTTAGCCATAGCAATAACAATGGGGTCAGGATTCATGCTTTTAATAATTTCTTGAGAAAAAGCACCAGGGGCTGAAACCCCGATCAATGCATCGGCATGTTTAGCTACAGAGGCAAGATGGCCTTCAAGCTTGGTCAGATTAGTAACTTTGGCTAATTCGGTCTGAATCCGGTTCAGTCCAGGCATGCCTTTATACAACGCCCCGTGGACATCCACCATAATGACATTTTTGGCCCCAGCCGCAACTAAGAGACGACCAATAGCGGTACCAGCGGCCCCAGCACCATTAACCACGATTTTCGCCTTCGACAAATCTTTTTTGACAAAGCGGAGGGCGCCAATCAGTGCCGCTACGCATGCAATAGCAGTTCCGTGCTGATCATCATGGAAAACAGGAATATCCAGTTCTTCCTTTAATCGATCTTCAATGTCATAGCATTTGGGTGAAGCAAAATCTTCCAGGTTAATTCCAGCAAAAGTAGGCTGCAACAATTTGACAGTTTCAACAATTCTGTCTGGA
>NZ_JBYKYF010000313.1:586-3461 GCF_057736855.1 Sporomusa sp. | reverse complement strand
GCACCCAATTTTAAAACTTTTGCAGTGGCAGGCTGAGCTTGCTGGTTACTGTTGCAGCCGGTCAAACCTATAGCTAACACAAACATAACCAGACTAGCAAAGGCAATCCATTTTTTGGACATATTATGTACCCCTCTCTTATGCATAATCCTTTATTATTATACCGAGTTTTGGACTAGCCGCCAACTTTCACTACCGCTTGAATTAAACAAAAAAACTGGTGCTTGCTCAAACAAGCACCCATCTTATTCCGTTTTCTAACGTTTTATCAATTGCACTAATTGCTGATAATACATCAACTGGTCCTGAAATAATATACGAGTCAACCCACTGGGAGACGGCACCACAAAGTTGGTAACTCCTGTCACGGAGCTTACTGGTTGCAACCCACAGCGAATACCCGCCTGCCTACTAAACTCCCGGTATACTCCTACACCAGCAAAACAGGCAATCTGCGGCTTGTAATGCCAAAGCTTATTTATAAGGATTTCCCGCCCGACCCGGTATTCTTCTTTAGTAATTTCAGCCGCCGTTCGGCTGGGACGAGCGACAATATTAGTAATCCCGTAGCCCATAGCAAGTAGCTGGCTGTCTTCCTCCGGTTTAAGCAGATGAGGGGTGATTCCAGACGCCGCCAGTAATTTCCAAAACTTGTTCGAATAGCCGGCAAAATGATGACCAATTTCTGCCGACCTGCGTCCCGGATTAAAACCAATGAACAGGATTTTTAGATCATGAGCAAGGATATCAGGTACCTCAGTCATCTAATGCCTCCATGTTTCCAAGATCTTAAACACCTAACCCTTTAATACCTAAAACTCAGGCTACAAGGAAGAGGTTCCCCGCTTTAAGGTAAAAACACTTACCTCGGCCGGGCAACCAACCCTTACAGGCAGCCAGTGCCCAGTACCGACACTAACATATCCGTAGCAATCTCCTTGTCGATACATCCCACGCATGTATTTATACTGGACAGGCAGAAGCGATTTGCCAAATAGATTTACCTGACCGCCATGTGTATGCCCGGCCAGCGTAAAGGGTATACTGGCGGTAAAAGCCTCGTCTAAAAAGGCAGAATGATGGGTTAAGAGTACGGTAAACGCATCAGCGGGAATACCACGGATAGCCTTGGAAAAGAACTGGCGCCGTACTATTTCCTGCCCTTCCTTATCTTTGCTCCAAGGATAGTCAACGCCAGCCAGATACAAGCCATTTACCACGGCCTTGTTACTATTTCCAAGAACAGTGATAGGACTACTATACAGCGCCTTGCGAATCCGATTAATATCACGAAAATACTCATGGTTGCCCCAGCAATAGAAAATACCCTGCGGCAGTTGTGGATAAAAGGCCGCAAGGCGTTCCATGGTTGGCGGTAGTAAGGTTAAGTCATCAATTAAATCGCCAGTAATCACCAACAAGTCCGGACGCTCTTGTTTAACCATTGTAAGTACCCTATCCAGCTTATCCATGCCAAAAAAGGGACCAATATGGGTGTCACTGATTTGTGCAATTTTAAACCCCGCCAATGCGGGCGGTAATTGAGGAAAAGTAAGCGTATGCCTGTTTATAACAATTTGAGTATCGCCGTTAATGACCCCATAGGCACTGGCTACTAAAGGCACCGCTGGTAAGGCTGCCGACATTTCTTGAAGAAATTGGCGTCGGGTTATTGCGCGGTGTCCGACTGCTGTCAAAACATCCAGTGACTCATCCTGACTTGCTACTACTCTGCAAGCGGAAAATTGCCGCAGGAGGCATCGGACAATATAACCTGCTAGTAGTACCACCAGCATAAACACCAGGCCCACGATCCAAATATAAGCAAAGTAAATACAGTATTTAAACCACTCGCCAGGAAAACCGCCAGCCGGACGCAGCCAGCGGCTAAACAGTAAAATAGCTACCGAAAAGATCGTAGTACCCCAATACACATATCTGGCTTTTTTTTCGGCATATACGGCATGCCATTTGCGTAAAATTCGGCTCCCCAGTCATGCTATTACTGCTAACAACAAACGAACAATCAATATTGAAAGTATCGAAGGACCGTGCTGCATTTGCGCCTCCTTGAATCCTAAATGATTACCTTCAACCCTAGACTCTGGCCGTTCTGCCTTTGCTAGCGCAAAATCAAAATGGTTTTTATTGGCAAATATCCCGATTATTCCCCAAAGTACTGCTTATATAGATAATTATATATCTTATTATAGAATTTCTGACATGGCAAATAGTAACAGCCCAAAACGAAATTAGCGGGATAATGGCTCATCTAACTGCATACGGCATATATTATAAGTAGTTTCGATAAGGAGGGTAACTGATGGCTACCAATACGCTAACCATTCTTAATGCTATTTTAGGTGATATCAACGCCGTTATTCCAAACTTCGCTTCATTAGTTAGTTCCTATCGACTGCTGGTCGGGGCCGCTGAAGAAATCCAGCGTACTCCCGGCGTACCTTTTGAAATATACGAACGGGCGGTCATCCGTTATGACCGAACAGGAACACTAATTGACATCCTGTTAGAACTATTATGTTGTAAAATAGCCTTCAGCAGCCAGTTCTTAGCCGTAACTTGTGCGCCTATCGACATTTTTAGCCTGTTATCTGACTGCGGTACTGTCGAAGACCCATGCCGTACTGCTGAACAAATTATAATTCTGGAAGCATTGCGGCAAGCCTTAGGCCGACCTTGTTGTTCCTGCTTCGGACCACCCCCCGAGGGTATAACCCCGCCACCCTCGCCTCCTCCGCCAGTTAAGCCAACACCAACAACAGCAGAAGAAGATATTACACGTGGCAATACGGACTCTTTTGATGAATTGGAAACAGAAGTAAGTTCAGTTTCAGCCCGCACTGTCAAATTCAAA
>NZ_JBYKYF010000313.1:0-576 GCF_057736855.1 Sporomusa sp. | reverse complement strand
TTATATAAATCATAGAAATGATGAGTCGGACCAGCACCTTTCCCAATAGCAAGGGAATGTTCAATAGCAGTGGTTATATACTCTTTGGCTGCAGTTACCGCTTCAGTTATTGCTAACCCTTTTCCTAAATTGGCGGCAATCGCTGAAGATAATGTACAGCCTGTACCATGCGTATTTTTTGTAATAATTCGGTTAGATTTAAAATAAACAAACCGTTTGCCATCAAATAATATATCTGTAGGGTCTCCGTCTAGGTGACCGCCTTTCATTAGTACATGCTTGGGTCCTAAAGCAAAGATTTGACGAGCTGCTGCTTCCATGTCCGCCAAAGTAGTAATCTTACGTCCGGTGATGACCTCTGCCTCCGGAATATTGGGAGTTACAATATCGGCCAACGGCAATAGCTCCTGTATCAGGGTGTTTTCGGCATCTGGGTTTAAAAGATGAAAACCACTTTTTGATACCATAACCGGATCGGCAACAATATTCCGAGCACCATAATATTTTAAACGGTCGGCAATAGTAGTAATGGTATCGATTTGCGATACCATCCCTATTTTGACCGCAGCCACTTCG
>NZ_JBYKYF010000312.1:0-3467 GCF_057736855.1 Sporomusa sp. | reverse complement strand
AATTGGCTTGTCTAACTTATCGATAGTAATAAAATTAAGGTCGTCAGCAATGAGTTCGGATGCAAAAACATCCTGATCTGATCCTACAACCACTTCGTTACGTTCTGCGTCGACTGCCACAACATATAAAGGTTTGCCAACTGCCAAGCCAAGACCTTTGCGTTGGCCAACAGTATAAAGCTGTACCCCTTGGTGTCTGCCTAGTACTTTACCAGTAACATCTACAATATTTCCTGGTTTAAGTGATTCAGGTATTCGTTCTTTTAAAAAGGCTTTATAGTCATCATTGGGTACAAAACAGATTTCTTGGCTATCCGGTTTATCTGCAACCGACAGTCCTAATTCTTTAGCCATCTTTCTTGTCTCAGTTTTCGTAAAACGACCCAAAGGCATCAGGAAATGGCGTAAAGTGTACTGATTTAAGTGATATAAAGCATAGGATTGATCTTTCGCTGGGTCGATTCCTTTTTTAAGAATATAACGCTGCCGGTTTTCATCATACATAATTTGCGCATAGTGGCCTGTAGCTACATACTCTGCACCCAGTGCCAGTGCTTTAGTTAACAGACCTTCGAATTTGACGTACCGATTACAGGCAATACAAGGGTTAGGTGTTCTGCCTGACGAGTATTCTTTCATAAAATACTTGACAACAGTCTCCTGGAACATATCACGGAAATTTAGTACATAGTATGGAATGCCAAGTTTATTGGCGACCCGTCTGGCGTCATCGACGGCTGATAGGGAACAACAACCTCGATTATCTGGATCATCATTGTTTACATCCTTTTCCCAGATTTGCATCGTTGCGCCGATTACATCATAGCCCTGATGAACAAGAAGGGCGGCAGTTAAAGAACTGTCCACCCCTCCGCTCATGGCTACAACCACTCTAGGTTTGTTGGCCATGTAGTTATCACTTTCCTTTTTTAGCAATGTAGTCCTTGATTGCTTCATGCAGCGCATCGGCTGCCAAGTTAGAACAGTGCATTTTTGCCGGAGGCAGACCACCTAACGCCTCGGCAACTGCCTGGTTGGAGATTTTTAAGGCTTCGTCCAGTGTTTTTCCTTTAACCATTTCGGTAACCATACTGCTGGTAGCGATAGCTGCTCCACAGCCGAAGGTTTTAAACTTAACATCTTTAATAATATCGTTTTCTACTTTCAGGTAGATCCGCATGATATCGCCACATTTGGCATTACCCACTTCACCGACACCGTCAGCATCGTTTATTTCGCCGACATTACGCGGATTGGAGAAATGGTCCATAACTTTGTCATTATACATAGTATCCTCTCCTCAACCTTAGATTAGTGATGATGATGGCAAGTAGAGCAAGGATTAGACGGTTTAAATTCGGCAGCGCTACCATATAGTGGCGACATGCTGCGAAGCCGTTCCACGATTTCAGGTAAAACTTCAAGGAAGTAGTTTACATCATCTTCTGTATTTCCTTTACCAAGTGTAACTCTAAGCGAGCCATGTGCTACTTCATGTGATAAACCCATAGCTAACAGGACATGCGATGGATCTAAAGAACCTGATGTGCAGGCTGAACCGCTGGAAGCAGCAATTCCTTTCATATCAAGATTTAAAAGCAGTGATTCGCCTTCGATGAATAGAAAGCTGAAATTTGCATTGCCTGGCATTCGCTTTTCCGGATGACCATTCAATTTTACATGGGGAATTTTTTCCATGACACCAGCAATTAGTTTGTCGCGTAAGCCTTTAATGTACGCTACTTTTTTATTCATATCACGTTTAGCAATTTCTGCCGCTTTTCCTAATCCGACGATACCTGGTACATTTTCGGTACCAGCACGCATATTGCGTTCATGACCACCACCATGCTGGATTTCTTCAATTTTTACACCACGTCGAATATAGAGGGCACCCACTCCTTTGCTAGCATGGAATTTATGGCCTGATAATGTTAATAAATCTATATTTAATTCTTTAACATCGATTGGATAATTGCCAGCGACCTGTACGGCATCAGTGTGAAAATAAATTCCTTTTTCTCGTGCAAGTTGTCCAATTTCTTTGATTGGTTGAATGGTTCCGACCTCATTATTGGCAAACATAACACTAATCAGTATGGTTTTGTCAGTAATCGCATTTTTTAAATCTTCCATACGAATCATGGCGTTTTCATCTACCGGCAGATATGTAACGGTAAAGCCTTGCTTTTCAAGGTATTCACACGTATGGAGAACAGCATGATGTTCAATCGCTGTAGTGATTATATGATTGCCTTTTTTGCGATTAGCATAGGCTACACCTTTAATTGCTAAGTTATCCCCTTCGGTGCCACCACTGGTAAAGAAAATTTCCTTTGGCTCGGCGTTAATTAGAGCAGCCACCTTTTCGCGAGCTTCTTCAATGGCTTTGCGAGTTTCGCGGCCAAAAGCATGGACGCTAGATGGATTACCAAATTTATCGGTCATGTACTCTAGCATCAGTTCTGCAACTTCCCGGTCAACTGGGGTGGTGGCAGAATGGTCAAAATAAATACGCTTCATGTTACTCATCTCCTTGTTCTTTCTCTTCTTTGCATAAGTCTGCAAGGGTAATTGAGTCTATCACTGAATTAATACTGTCTCTTACCTTTGCCCAAACACCACGGGTAACACATATATCAACCCGTTCGCAGAAGGTGCTACTTGCATCATCAGCCAGTAAACAGTCAACCGGAGCAATTGGCCCTTCCATAATTCGGATGATATCACCAACCGAAATCTCTGCTGGGTTTTTCGTCAATGCATAACCGCCTTGGGCTCCCCGGACACTTTTTACATATCCGGCTTTTCTTAATGTACCCATTAACTGTTCCAAATAATGTTCGGATATCCCTTGACGCTGAGCTACGCTTTTAAGGGAAATGGCACCTTTTCCATAATGCAGGGCCAAATCGTACATGGCGGCTACGCCATATCTTCCTTTTGTTGATAGTTTCACTGCAACCTCTCCCGTCTCGGTTTTTCCGAGTATTATGATAGGAATTCTTGCCTTTGCATTTAATATAACAAAATTATGGACAATTGTAAAGAAGATCCAACGTAATTTATTTTAGTATTGGTCTTGACGATATTTCTCTATTCGCCTGTTCAAGTATTATATTCGTATCTTCAGTTATCATTTTTGTCATTTCAGAGCATAATACTTGAATTGTAAAAATTATCATAGTAGAATATTGACTTTAACTGATTGACTATGTTATTTTTTAAACATACTATAATATTTTAGGAGGTTATCATGAGTCTCAATGCTAGTAACACACAATCAGTCAAAATTGTCACGGCAGACCCAAGTGGGTTAGGTCTCTTTGGGTTAGCAATGGTTACTTTAGTAGCCTCAACGCAAAAACTTGGCTGGACTACCGGATTATCTTTTGTTCTTCCTTGGGCAATTTTTTTGGGGGCGATCGCTCAATTAATCGCTTGTTTTAATGACTTCAAACACAATA
>NZ_JBYKYF010000311.1:0-3467 GCF_057736855.1 Sporomusa sp. | reverse complement strand
GACGTAGGTATGCCAAAAACGGTGTTGACTATATTACCTATCAGGAGACTGAGATTAGTGGCCTAGATGGTGCCACAACCATGTTAAAGATATATACAGATCATGTCACTTTGGTACGCTTGGGCGCCGTTGAACAGCGTCAGGAATTTCGTATTGGTGAACGCTCATCTTCCAGTTATATCACTCCTTTCGGAATCGTGGAGATAACTGTTCAGACAACTCGGCTGACAGTTGCCCGATCCAATGACGGCGGCTGTGTGACCGGAGTACATATTGAGTACGAGCTTGAAATCAGTGGACAGTGGCAAAGTAGCAATACTCTGATTGTCACTGTACAGGGGGATAGAAAGAATGAACATTAAAGAACAACTCATTGCTGCAATTGGACAAGCTGCTGCAAGCGCTATGGCTGATGGTGTATTTACTGCTGAAAAGCTGCCAGACATTGCATTAGAAGTTCCACCGCAAAAAGAGTTTGGCGATTATGCTACCAATTTTGCCATGCAAGCGGCCAAAGCAGCTAAAACCAATCCACGGAACATCGCGCAGGCGATTGTTGACCGCCTGAACCAGCCGTGGTTGGAAAAGGCGGTAATCGCCGGGCCAGGGTTTATTAATTTTTATTTGAAGTCTGATGTAATATATCAGCAATTGGCGGCCATCCTGGCTGCCGGAGATACTTTTGGACAGACGAGGGCTGGACAGGGAGAACGTATTCAGGTAGAATTTGTCAGCGCTAATCCTACCGGACCCTTGCATGTAGGTCATGGACGGGGGGCGGCCTTTGGCAGTGCTCTGGTTAATCTGCTGAAAGCAGCAGGCTACAAGGTGGAAGCCGAATTTTATATCAATGATGCTGGTAACCAGATTGATAACCTGGCGGCTTCGGTTAACGCCAGATATCTGGAACTTCTGGGACATCCGGTTGAGTTCCCGGAAGACGGCTACCATGGGCGGGATATTATCGATACTGCCCAGCGAATCATTGACCGTTACGGGGACAAATATGTTACTATGTCTGAGGCTGAGCGTCTCGCTGAATTTAAAGAATTGGCGCTTAGCGAAAAATTGGCAGCCCTCAAAGAGGATCTAGAACAATTCGGCGTTACCTTTGACGTATGGTTTAGCGAACGCACGTTACACAAAAGCGGTGCTGTGGCTGCAACCTGTGACATGTTAAAAGCTAAAGGTAGTATCTACGAAAAAGATGGGGCCTTATGGCTTAAATCAACTGCCTATGGCGATGACAAAGACCGGGTGGTCATCCGCGATAATGGCGTACCAACTTATCTGGCTGCCGATATTGCTTACCACCGTGATAAATTTGAACGGGGTTTTGACCGGGTAATCAATATTTGGGGTGCTGACCATCATGGGTATATTAGCAGGGTGAAAGCAGCCATTGCTGCTATGGGGTATAACCCTGACAAGCTGGAAGTACTTATTTTGCAAATGGTAAGCCTATATCAAAACGGCGAACTAGTCAAAATGTCGAAACGGACAGGCCAGGGCGTAACCTTAAGTGAGCTTATTGAGGAAGTAGGCCGTGATGCTGCGAGATTTTTCTTTATTATGCGTTCGATTGACAGTCAGCTAGATTTTGATCTTGATTTGGCTACATCGCGGTCTAACGAAAATCCTGTGTATTATATCCAGTACGCACATGCCCGGATTGCTAGCATTTTCCGGCAGGTGTTTGAGGCTGGACTAACTGTACCGGATAACTTCAGTCAAGTTAAGTTGAATCTACTGACAGAACAAGCCGAAATTGATCTTATTAAAAAAATGGCCCAATTCCCGGGAGAAGTGACAGATGCTGCCCGTGAGCGTGCACCGCACCGTATTGCCCGGTATGCGCATGAATTGGCCGGCTTGTTTCATACCTTTTATAATCAGTGCCGGATTATTGGTGTAGACTCTGAACTGCAGGTTGCCCGTCTGGCATTGGTGACAGCAGTGCGCACGACCATTCGGCAAGCCCTTAAGATCCTGGGAGTGGATGCTCCCGAAAAAATGTGATAAGGCTGTGAAATCATGTTGTTAACAGCCGGGAGGAATTTACCTCCGTACGTTGAATATAGAACGCGGATTGCTTAAGTGCGGAGGTTACGATTATGGGAAATAATGTATCAAAAAACAATGTTGATGAAGTTGCTTTAGCTTACCAAATTTTAAAATCAGTAGGCCATCCGTTATATTACCGTGACTTAATTGACAGGGTTGTGGCCGCCAAAGGCGGCACAGGTCGGCCACCGGCATATGTGATTGCCGATATTCATACCCGAATCAATCTTGATAGCCGCTTTGTGCATACTGGTAAAAGTATGTGGGGCCTTACCGAATGGTCGCCGCAGCGTATTAGCCTGCGTGAACCCGAAGAATCGGTAACTACTTATCAGGATGATAGTGGTGTAAGAAGAAAAAAACTGCTTGCTGCCATTCAACAGGATTTTGAAACCGAAGATAGTTCTATGAACCTAGAGTCTCCGACTTTGTTGGAAGGCGATGACGAACTTGAGGACGATATCGAACCCGAAGACGATGATGAAGAGTTTGAAGTCGACTTTAAATAGACTTTGCCTCTCTGAATTACCTTAGGGAATTTAGGTTCAGTTAGTTATCGGATAAAAGCCTCAAGCATTTGGCATAATTAGGTTAGCAATTATACTGTGAGCTGTAGTTTCGGTAACTACCATGGGAAAGTTTGTAGGAGGATAATTTTATATGACTAAATATATTTTTGTTACCGGTGGTGTGGTATCTTCGCTAGGCAAAGGAATTACGGCGGCGTCGCTTGGAAGACTGTTAAAAAGCCGTGGCCTTAAAGTAACCATTCAAAAGTTTGATCCATACATTAACTTTGATCCCGGTACCATGAGTCCTTATCAGCATGGAGAGGTATTTGTCACAGAGGACGGTGGGGAGACCGACCTGGATCTGGGTCATTACGAGCGCTTTATTGATATTAATTTAAGCAAGAGCTCTAATGTTACCGCAGGCAAAATCTATTGGTCTGTCATTAGCAAGGAACGCAAGGGCGATTATCTGGGAAGCACGGTCCAGGTAATTCCTCATATTACCAATGAGATTAAAGAACGCATTTACCGGGTAGGTAAAGAAGATAATGCCGATATTGTTATTACCGAAATTGGCGGTACGGTTGGCGATATTGAGAGCCTGCCGTTTTTAGAGGCCATTCGCCAAGTTAAAAAGGAAGTAGGCAGAGGCGGTGTCCTTTATATTCATGTTACCCTGGTGCCGTATATTTCGGCTGCGGGTGAACTTAAGACCAAACCTACCCAGCATAGTGTAAAAGAATTGCGGAGTATCGGCATCCATCCGGACATCATTGTGTGCCGTACCGATCATGAAATTTCGCCGGAAATGAAAGAAAAATTAGCCCTGTTTTGTGATATTGACGGTGATGCTGTCATTCAAAACAAAAATGCCGCTAGTATTTATCAGGT
>NZ_JBYKYF010000310.1:636-3505 GCF_057736855.1 Sporomusa sp. | reverse complement strand
GTTAATACTACATCGCTAGGTATGTATCCTAATGTTGCTAGCCAACCACCAATCCTGTGGGAACTTATAAAGCCCTCAGCCATTATTTCGGACCTGGTGTACAATCCGCTGCTTACTGCCTTTATGGCAGAGGCGCTGCGACGCGGTCACACTGTGGTGGGTGGCGAAGGCATGCTTGTAGAACAAGGGGCGTTGGCTTTCGAGCTATGGACTGAATGTAATGCTCCCCGTGATATTATGCGGCAAGCCTTATTGTCTAATTTAGGTAAATAATACCCAATAATGTCTATTTTTCAAAAAAATCCATTTGTAAGGCAGGAATTTTTAAATTCGGCTCGAACTATATGCATATATAAAAAATAATATGCTTAGCCTAAAGCTATATTTTAAGTATTTCATTCAAACACCACGAGTGTGCAACCGATCACGCAAAATAGCTGTGTTTTGCTGTGTCGGTTGCTTTTTTATTTTTAAATTTAAAACGATATTGCTGGCAAGCAAGCAAGCAGGGTTCCTGATTTTACCAAAATTTGGTGCAAGTGATTATGTGGGGATGATACCATGCTAAATAATTGTAAACGCTTAGGTGATATTCTGACTGAAGCTGGCATTGTCAGTCATGAACAACTCGAAAAAGCAATAGCAGTTCAAAAGCAGACAGGTGAACGCTTACGAAAGATACTTATTCGTTTGGGCTACATAACTGAAGCAAAGATGATTGACGTGCTGAAGTGCCAGCTAGGTGTGCCGTACGTTACTTTAGACGCTGTGGGAATCTCGCGCGAAGTGGCAGCATTAATACCCGGAACTTTGGCTGAGCGCTATCAGGTTATTCCCATAAAGAAGAATGAGCGTAAGCTAACGTTGGCGATGGTTGATCCCACAAACTTCTTTGCCATTGATGATGTGCGAATGGCGTCCGGTTGTGACATTGAACCAGTACTTGCTGCCGAACGGGAGATACTGTGGGCCATTCAGCAGTGTTATGGTGTACAGGATTTAGTTGAGAAGGCTGTCAGTAAGCTTAAGCACGAGAATGCCAGTAGTATGTCTGAGCTACAGTTTACCGAAGATGCACCTGTTGTTCATATTGTTAATTCTATTATTAGTCAGGCTATTAAACAACGTGCCAGCGATATTCATATTGAGCCACAGGATACGTTGCTGCGGGTGCGCTTCCGAGTAGATGGTCTGTTAAGAGAGGCTGCCACTTTTCCGCGACATATCCATGCTGCCATACTTTCACGGGTAAAGATTATGAGTGAAATGGATATTGCAGAAAAAAGGCTGCCACAGGATGGGCGGATAAAAATACAGGAATCTGGCCGTGAATTTGATCTGAGGGTATCAACATTGCCGACAATCACTGGTGAAAAAGCGGTATTACGGATACTGGATAAACAAGCTGTGATCTTAGATATACAGGGACTGGGGTTTAGTCGTGAGAATTTAGCTTTATATCGTAAGCTGTATTCCCAACCGTATGGTATGATTCTTGTGACCGGCCCCACCGGTTCAGTATAGTAAGTAAAACATTTTTACAATAAAAAAACAGTTGGTTTAAGGGTTTTTGCATCAAAGTGTATTTCTTTTATTACGCTCCTCCATAGCATTTGGCGCTCGGTAGGAGATAGGGTTTCATATATCTTGCTTAGGTCTTTTTTTAGAAACGCTTGCAGTGCTTCAATATTAACCTTTTCAGAGCTTTCCTTAATCTCGCTAAGTTTACTAAGCTTGGCCGTCAATTCTTCATAATCACGCTTATAGGTCTCCTTGTCAATAAGATCATCCATGTAGAGATCTTTTAGCTTTTCTAGCTTACTCTGGAGCTTGGCACGTTCCCCTACTTGCGGATTAGGCTTAGAAGCAGCTTTTTTTATTTTAAAGTCCGTAATATGCTGGTTAATTAGTTGCTCAATATTCTCAACTAAGTAAGCTTCCAGCTTCTTTTCATTAATTGATCGATTAAAAGAGCAAACCTTATTCTGGTAGTGATTATTGCATCTGTAATGCATGTAAATATCTTTATTTCGAAGTTTCGTCTTTGTGCCTGCAAAGGGACGTCCACATGCTGGACAACGAAGTAATCCTGTAAAGACGTATACAGATCGTGTTTTTGTTATACGAATGTTTGACTTTGCGGCTTCTTGGACTGCATCAAAAAGTTCTCGATCAATAATAGGCTCGCAAAAATTTGCTACATTGCGGTATTCACCTGTATATATTTTATTTGATAATATGCGTTTTACTGTTACATATAAAAGTTGCACCCCATATTTTTCTTTGATGTGTTGCATGGTTGCATATTTTGATTGTCTTTGCAAAAAATGATTGAATATTTCTTTTACTATTTCTGCTTCTTTCGGCTCTATAACTAATTTCTTATTTTCAATGTGGTATCCATAAGCCACATTTCCTGATAGCACTTCGTTTTTATGAACTTTATTCTCAAAAACAAATTTAATGCGCTCAGATGTGCGGTCTGCCTCATCTTGCGCAACTGAAAGCATAATATTTATGTGTAGGCGCCCAGAAGCAGTGCTGGTGTCATAGTTTTCGTAGATCGTTTTCCAGTTGACGTTATGTTTCTCTAAAATTTCCTGAATTTTATAATAATCACGAATGCTTCTGAACCAACGATCTAGTTTGATAAATAGGATAATATCTATACGACCGGCTTTTACATCATCCATTAATCTTACAAATTCTTTACGTTTGCTATAAGATTTTCTTGCACTTTGGCCTTCATCAATGTAGTAATCAACTATATGCATATTATTTTTCAGAGCGTACTCTGTTAAGGCCTGTTTTTGAGCTTCAATTGAATATCCATGCATGACTTGCTCTTCATGGCTAACCCTTATATAAA
>NZ_JBYKYF010000310.1:0-626 GCF_057736855.1 Sporomusa sp. | reverse complement strand
GGCAGCTCGTAACATTTTAGACATAAAAAATAGACCTCCTTAAACAAGTGGTTTTTTAGAGGTCAATCGGTTATAATATTATTGGATTGGTGCCGATTGACCTATTTGGTTAGGTTATTGGTACCCAGACTGTCTGGTGTTGGCGCACCAGGCAGTCTTTTATTTTTCTACTTGTTTCAAATCTGCAAGTTTATCAGGTATGCCAAGTCTTTCAGCTATATCATAAAGTGATATTTCACGGTATTTTTGCAATAGGTCATCCGGCATCAATAATTCCACAGCAAAGGTGTTAGCTTGTCGTTCAATTTTAGATTTAGAGAAAAGTGTATACTGAGTGAGAAAAGGGGTATTTACGTCAGGATGCAATATTGCATGACCTAATTCATGAGCGCAGACAAACCGCTGCTTTATTTGAGGTAAGTTCTGGTTAATGTGAATGAATTTAAAACGATAATCCTTACTATAATAACCCATCATAGTACCCAAATTCTCATATAATATTCCTATTTTGAGGATTTTAGATATTTTAAATGGACAGCTTGTACCTTTTTTGTTTATTAAGGTTTGAACTATCTCTTTTATTTCCACTGGAATCCCTCCCTTGAGGCTACTTCCGGTATTTTTTA
>NZ_JBYKYF010000008.1:16394-26759 GCF_057736855.1 Sporomusa sp. | reverse complement strand
CTTGATGATCTTGGGTTGGTGGCGGCAGCACAAAAATATATTGAAAACTATTCACGTCAATATAACATTTCTGTGGAACTGAGTGTTGTTAATTTGTCACGGCAAAGATTTTTGCCAGAAATAGAAATTACGGTATACCGGATATTGCAGGAAGCCTTAACCAATATTGCTAAACATGCTAAAGCCAATAAGGTAAAGGTTACTTTAAAGAAGCATAAGGAAAGACTGTTACTGGTTGTAAAAGACAGCGGTATTGGTTTTAATGCTAAAATGATCAGCAATACGGGCAATGATAATTGTCTTGGTATTCATGGGATGCACGAAAGAGTGGCATTATTGTCTGGAAAGTTTAGGATTGATTCGGCAGAAGGAGAAGGGACAACCATTACGGTGGAGATTCCTCTCCGGCAGAACAAAAAAACGGACAGCGGTGTGGGCCAAGCCCATTAGTCGCTGTCTGTTTTTGTTTGGAATTTCATCAATGCTTGAGTGTCCATGTTGGCAAGGGGGTGAGTCAGACCATCAGCCAGCATGGATAGCAGATGCTGTGAAATTGTTGTTATTTGTTTTGTCCTGCTTGATAAGATTGAGCTAATAGCTGAATAACGTGGAATACATTTTGATCCATATTATTTTGCACCAAACCATCCGTGATATGCATGCGGCAAGTTCCGCAGCTTGTAGCCACTATGTCGGCTTTGGTTTGCGCGATATTGGCAATTTTACGGTCATTAATTTTGCGTGAGAGTTCGTAATTTGCCAAACTAAAGGAGCCCCCGGAACCACAGCAGCGATCAGCTTCTTTCATTTCCACGAAGGTTAAACCAGGAATGGATTGTAAGACTTTACGTGGTTCAGCCGTAACTTTGATACCGCGTGCCATGTGACAGGGATCGTGCATGGTGACGGTAGCATGGACTGGGCCAAGTTTGTTTTTGTCCAAAGTAATCACATTAATTAAAAATTGGCTAATTTCATAAGTCTTGTTGGCCAGTTTCTCAGCCTTAGCTTTCAGCAACGGATCGTTATGGAATAATTCGGGAAACTCTATTTTCCAAGCTTCCGCACACGAGCCACAGGCGGCAATGATGTAATCAACATCATATTGTTCGAAGACTTCTATATTATGCTTGGCTAAGAGCTTGGCTGATTCCACATCCCCAGACATATATACGGGGGTGCCACAACAATGTTGCAGAGACGGAATAACAATTTCAATATTGTTGGCCTTGAGTACGTCAATGACTGCCTGACCAACATCGGTGTAAATATAATTGATGGTACAACCAGTGAAAAAGGCGACCTTAAGTTGAGGTTTGTCAACTTTAATGATTTCCGGATACTGGCTACGAAGCGGCTTGGCGGCAAACGGTGCCGTTACGCGGCGTTTGTCCAGTCCGGGCATCGGGAAACGGGCTACAGCCGCCATGGGGCGGGGCAGTTTTTTTAAGCTTAGCGGACTGAAAAGACCTGCCATTCGCAGCGTGAAATCAAACAATGCCCGGTTTTTCAGCAGATTAAACACCCGTTTTTTTATTGGATGCAAGCCGCGAGCTTTTACGGCAGCTTGACGGCCGCGGACTATCAGTTCGTCAGCAGGCACGCCGCAAGGACATTTAACAGAACATGCTTTGCAGGATACACAGGTAGCCATCCATTTATCAAAGTTTTCACTGATAGGAATGGTACCGCTTAATACGCCCTCCATAAGAGCCAGTTTGCCTCTGGCAACTGCTGTTTCAATACCCAGTTCTTTGTAGATCGGGCATACCTCCATACAGTTACCGCATTTCATACAGTTGGCAAGCGCATCCTGAATATCGGCTAACAGCTCTTTATCCTGCGCGTTGATGGCTTGCGCGGTTAGTGGTTTATTGTCACTCATTTCAACACTCTCCTACCAGCTTGCCAGGATTTAAGATGAGGTTGGGATCCAGCGCGCGTTTAATGGTGCGCATTGTTTCCATGGCTACCGGACCAAATTGATCTTCCATATACTTTAGCTTACCAAGGCCAATTCCATGTTCGCCGGAGAGTGTGCCACCAAGTTTAATGGCAGTACCGAAGATTTCATCCATGGCTTTATATACCCGACTCATTTCTTCAGCATCGCGAATGTCACAGACTATGGTAGGATGCATGTTACCGTCACCTGCATGTCCAAATGTACCGATGGTAACATTATATTTTTTGGCAATTTCGTTTACGGCACGGATCATTTCAGGTACTTTGCTTCTGGGGACAGTTGCATCTTCCACAAAAGTTGTGGGACGGAGTTTGGCCAGAGCCGGGAGAGCGGCTCGGCGAGCGGCCCAGAGTTTATCCCGTTCAGCAGCGTCTTTAGCCATTTTTATTTCATCTGCTTTATTTTTTTTCAGCACTTCCAAGACTTTTGCAGCTTCTTTTTCTACAACTTCGGGTATGCCGTCAACTTCAATTAAAAGTACGGCCTCGGCATCAAGCGGCAAGCCTACTTTAGCATAATCTTCGACAGTACGTATGGTGGCGTTATCCATGATTTCTAGTGTTGCCGGAATAATCTTGGCAGCAATGATGGCAGCTATGGCATTACCGGCATTGTCAAGGTTCTTAAAAATGGCCATCATGCTCTTTTTAGCTTCTGGGGCTGGTACCAGCTTAACAATAATTTTGGTAATTACCCCTAACGTACCTTCCGAGCCAGTAAAGAGTTTTGTCAGGTCATAACCGGATACATCTTTAACATTCTTGCCACCCACATGCATAACTTGTCCGTTGGCAAGAACGACTTCCAGTCCCATTACATAATGTTTGGTTACACCATATTTAAGTCCCCGGAGCCCACCGGCATTCTCAGAAACCGTGCCGCCTAAAGTGGCTGTAGTTACTGTTCCGGGATCTGGCGGATAGATAAGGCCATAAGCTTCGACCGCTTTATTGAGGTCTGATACGATGACGCCGGGTTCAGCGATTGCCACCAGATTTTCTGTATCAATTTCAATGATTTTGTTCATACGAGTCATGAGGAGGACAATGCCGCCTTTAGTCGGTACTGTACCGGCGCTTAAGTTAGTGCCTGAACCTCGGGTATATACCGGAATCTTTTCGCTGTTTGCCAAGGCTAATACTTTGGAAACTTCTTCCGTAGTGCCTGGCTTGACGACGACATCCGGCATATGGGAGAAGCCGGGAGTAGCGTCATACGAATAGCAGTGCAACTCTTCTGTACTTGTCAGTACATGTTCTGGGCCTACAATTCTTTTGAGTGTCTCAATATGTTGATTTTGCATTTGCCATGCCCCTTTACTTTTTAAAATTTTCCGACATAAGAGAATATTTAAATTTAACAGTATTGTCGCGAAATTTCCTTAAAAAGTAAATCAGGCACTTACAGTAATTTTATGTAAGAAATTACTGTAAGTGCCTGTAGGGTAAAATCTGACAAAAAGTCTCAATTTTCACATATTAATTAATTTATATTGTAGGGCGTAATTAACCAATTCGGATTTTTTGCGAACATTAAGCTTATTCATGATGCGTGAGCGGTACGTATCAACTGTTTTAGCGCTTAACGACAAGTGGCTGGCAATTTCGCTGTTGGTATGTCCTTGTGCTAGCAATCTTAGTACTTCACGTTCCCGGGTGCTTAACAGCGTATAGGGATTGCGATGATCATTTTTTTCGTCTTGAATCTTAAGTAGACTGTCCAACAAGGTTTGAGACAAGGTTTCGTTGAGATATTTTTTGCCTGAATAAATTTTGAGTATGCCTTCAACCAGTTCGGTGTCTGCAGATTTTTTTAAAACGTAACCGTCGGCACCGGCCCGCATAACTTCTTTGATGTATTCATCATCATCATACATGGTCAGGACAAGTATCCGACACGAAAGTCCCCGGGACTTAATTTCTTTTATACACTCTACACCACTCATGATGGGCATAGAAATGTCAAGAAGCAGTATATCTGGGCGGAGCTCTTCTACCATACGAATGGCCTGCTGACCATCCCCTGCTTCGCCAATAACTTGAAATAAAGGTGAACAGTTTAGGAGTGCCTTGAGTCCTGAGCGTAGGACGGCATGATCGTCAGCGATGACAATGCGGATTATATCCATAAGCTTATCGCCTCCACTTTGTATCCTCTACTTTCATGTTGTATATAAAAATTTTTTTGTCCCAGATGTATAATCTTATGTTACAATAGTACGGTGTCAAATATCAATCACTATTTACCGACCGGAGGCGGTTACATTGTATGCCGAAATATTCTTGTATTTGTCGCTGTTTATTCTTATCACAGGGGTACTGTCACCATTTTTCATTAACAGTAACCGAAAACTTAACTATGTTGCACATGGAGCGGCAGCGCTGGGATGTCTAGCGGCTGTACTGTGTGCGATTTTTATTTTTGTTAGTGGAACCATTGACGTACTTACACCGCTAATTATGTTTGGCGAGGCTATTCATATCAGGCTGGATTATTTAGCAGCGTACTTTTTGCTGATTATTGGGGGAGTAGGTGCTGTGACCAGCGTATATGCAGTCGGTTACAGCCGTGAATATGTAGAGGACGGACGTCGCTACCAGGTCATGGTTTCGCTGTATAGTGCTTTTTTGTTAGCGATGGTGTTAGTTGTTGCTAGTAGTCATGTAGCTGCATTCCTTGTTGTATGGGAGTTGATGGCAGTCACTTCGTTTTTTCTTGTTAATTATGAACATCATTACAGTGAAGTCAGACAGGCATCTTTTGTGTATATGGTTATGACCCATGTGGGGACGGCGTTTATTATGACTGCTTTTTTTCTGCTGGCATACAAAGCAGGCAGTATGGACTTTGCTCATTTTGTTCAGGCAATGAATCATCTTGAGCCTGGGATCAAAAATATTGTATTTTTGTGTGCTTTGATTGGTTTTGGTACTAAGGCCGGGATTATTCCTTTACATATTTGGTTGCCCCGGGCTCATCCGGCGGCTCCCAGCCATGTATCAGCACTTATGTCGGGTGTTATGCTTAAAACTGCCATTTATGGGTTATGCCGGTTTTATCTTGATTTTTTGGGTACAGGTCCGGCTTGGTGGGGCGTAGTGCTACTGGTGCTTGCTATTGTGTCGACTATTTTGGGTGTGCTTTATGCGCTTATGGAGTCTGATGTAAAACGGTTGCTTGCTTATTCCAGTGCTGAGAATGTAGGAATTATTTTGCTGGGAATGGGGGCCGGCATGGTATTTGCGGCTAAAGGTATGCAAGCGCTGGCAGCTTTGGCGTGGGCTGCGGCGCTTTATCATGTGTTAAACCATGCGGTCTTTAAGTCTTTGTTGTTTATGGGGGCTGGAGCTGTGCTTACAGCGGCAAAGACCAAAGAGTTAGAACGCTTAGGCGGCCTTATAAAACAGATGCCTTCCACGGCGGTATGTTTTTTGGTCGGTACTGCCGCTATTTCGGCATTGCCGCCTTTGAACGGTTTTGTTAGTGAATGGTTAACTTTTCAATCATTGCTGTATTTGCCACAAGCCTTGCAGGGTGTTTGGGGCAAGGTGTTTGGTGCGCTTTTATTGGCATTGCTTGGACTTACCGGGGGATTAGCAGCGGCTTGTTTTGTTAAAGCGTTTGGTATTGCTTTTTTAGGTAAACCGCGCAGTATTCAGGCTCAAGCGGCGCCAGAGGTTAATAAGCTCATGCTGGTATCTATGGCGGTCCTTGTCGGCTTATGCGTATTTTTAGGTTTATGGCCGCAATTGATCATTGAGGCTCTTAAACAGGTGCTTGCGAATACAAGTAGTGTAAATGCTCTGCAGGCTTTTGCTGACACGGCCTGGTATACGGCCGGAATTCGGTCTGTTGGCGGAAATGTTGGTCTTCAGATGCCTGTTGTTGTGATGGTCATGATTTTTGGGGTAGCGATCACTTGGGCTTTATATCGATTATATGGCAAGCCACAGATACTTCGCGGTGAAACTTGGACTTGCGGGATTGTGCCAACTGCCAGGATGGAATATACCGCAACCGGATTTTCCAAGCCTATCAGAATGGCGTTTCGAGCCATTCTACGGCCGCAGCGGGAGACGGTTGTGGATGTAAGTCCTAATCGCTACTTTGGCCGTCGTTTAAGTTATTATGTTAGGATCACGGATATCTTTACTGTCCTGTATCGTCCGATAAATCAGGCCATTATCAAGGCAGCTCAATGGATGAAGGGCATTCAGGCAGGTAGTGTTCAGCTTTATATTGGCTATATCACAGCAATTACTGTGTTGGCTCTGATTGTAAGTAACGGGTGGTGAACAGGATGGAACAATTGACGATAGCTACCAGTTTGATTTGCGCTCTCGCTATTATGGCGGCTGCACCGCTGGTGGCCGGTATGATTAAAACCGCCAAGGCCGCAATGCAGAACCGTCGGGGGCCGGGAGTGCTGCAAGTATATTATGATTTGTTTAAATTACTGCAAAAAGACAGCGTGGTTTCACCTACTACATCATGGGTTTTTTCTTTGGCACCTTTTATTTATTTTGCCGGTGGTTTTGCGGCAGCGGCACTATTACCATCAGGTGACATATTTACCTTGATGTATGTGCTGGCTGCGGGACGTTTCTTCTTAGTGCTGGCTTCCCTGGATGCTGGCAGCAGTTTTGGCGGCATGGGCGGCTCACGGGAGATGTACATCAGTGTATTAGTAGAACCTGTGCTACTATTAACTATGCTGACCGTGGCGGTGAGAGCCGGAACAACCGGAGTGACGGGTATGGTTCAAACTGCGGTGCTGACTCCTTTTTCACTGCCTTATATTTTTGCAGCTATTGCCTTTTTTCTTGTATTAATTGCAGAAACCGGACGCATTCCTGTGGATAATCCTGACACTCATCTAGAACTAACTATGATTCACGAGGGGATGGTTTTAGAATATTCTGGACGCTGGCTTGGACTGATTTTTTGGGCGTCAGCCATAAAACAATTGGTGTTTATTATCCTGTTTGTGCTATTGTTTTTACCTTGGCAACCAGGCAGTTTATCTCCTGTTATGGCATGCCTGTGGACAGCCGGTAAAATTGTGGTTACGGCATTGATTTTAGCCGTGGTTGAGACTAGTACAAATAAAATGCGGCTGTTTAAGGTACCAGGATTTATGGGAGTAGGTGCTATGCTGGCGCTTCTGGCGCTGGTGGCGCAGTAAAGGGGGCAGGGCTGTGAATTTGCTGATCATCATTCTAATGTTTCTGGCACTACTTTTAAGTCGGGTTACGAATCTTAAAACGGCAGTTACCATTTTGCTGGCTCAATCGGCTCTGGTGGCACTTACCTGTGCTATCGTGGCGGTTGAAACCGGCGAAATGCACACTTATATTGCGGCGGCACTTACATTGGTTATTAAGGCTGGAGTGATTCCTTATGCGTTATTCCGTATTGTCGGCATGTTACGGCGGGAATGGGAGGTTAATCCGATTGTAAAACCTAACTACTCGGCAATGGTAGCAGGGATTATGATTGTACTGGCTTATGGCTTGATTGATAAAGCATTGCCGGGAATCGTCAGCCGGGATGCGCTGGCTGCCGCTGTTGCCATGCTATTGATTGGTCTGACCCTGATTATGATTAGGCGTCAAGCGGTACTGCAGATTGTTGGTCTGATTACCATGGAAAATGGCCTGTATCTGGTTGGGCTTTCAGTAACGCAAGGCTTACCGCTGATTATTGAACTTGGCGTGGCTTTGGATGTATTGGTGGCGGTTGTGGTATTGGTTATTTTGACTTACCGTTTGAAACGATCGTTTATGTCTACGGATACCAGTGTGTTAAAAAAGTTAAAGGGATGATAGTATGGGGCAATGGATAGTTCTGGCGCTGGTTCTGCCATTGGTAACTAGCCTAATGAATATGGCACAGTTAAGAGAACAGACCATTCGGCGAATTAACGTGATCGGCAGTTTACTGCTGAGTGCCAATTTGTTATTTATTGTTTATCAGGTAGCGGTGAACGGCAATATTCATGTTGGTCAGTTCTATGTAGATGCACTAAGTGCCGTTATGTTACTGGTGGTTGCGATACTTATCTGCACAGCTACTCTATTTTCACTCTCTTATATGGAGCTGGAGATTGTGCAGGGTCATGCATCTTTAAAAAAGCTACAACGCTATTATATTTTGTTAAACCTCTTTGTATTTACTATGGTGTGTGTACCTGTAGTAGAAAATATGGGACTACTATGGGTTGCAATTGAAGCTACTACGTTAAGTTCGGCCTTACTTGTAGCGTTTTATTTTGATCGGAAGGCACTGGAAGCTGCATGGAAATATGTAATGGTGTGTACCGTAGGTATTTGCTTAGCTCTGTTAGGTACTATCTTGCTGTACTATGCGCAAGTCAATGCTGGTAGCAGCGAGGGGCACGCACTCAGTTGGCTGGCACTTAAGGCTGTTAGCGGGCAGCTTGATGTAGGGATGATTAAACTGGCGTTTGTCTTTATCTTAATCGGGTATGGTACTAAAGTCGGATTAGCCCCCATGCATACTTGGTTGCCTGATGCTCATAGCCAGGCACCGTCGCCAGTCAGCGGTCTTTTGTCAGGTGCGCTCCTGAGCTGTGCATTATATGCCATTATCCGTATGGTTATTATTGTCAAGGGGGTTGTAGGGACTGCCTACCCTGACCAGTTCTTGACAGGTTTTGGCTTATTGTCAATAATAATTGCTGTTCCGTTTATTTTAGTGCAGCATGATTTTAAACGTTTGCTAGCTTATTCAAGTATTGAGCATATGGGGCTTATTGCACTAGGGCTGGGTATTGGTACCCCGCTTGCCATGTATGGGGCACTGTTGCATATTATTAATCATGCCATCACAAAATCGGCCCTCTTTTACCTGGCAGGTGGTGTTATCCAACAGTATGGAACCAAGAATATCCTGCGTATTCGTGGGCTGGTAAATACCGCTCCGGTTATGGGATCTTTGTTGGTGGTTAGCATCCTGGCTATTGCCGGGCTGCCGCCATTTAGTATTTTTTTCAGTAAACTTACCATTGTTTGGGCTGCATTTCAGTCAGGCAGCGCTTGGTTGGGAATCACGGTACTATTGCTGATGGCTGTTATTTTTGCCGGCATGATGTATTATACATTAAAAATGGGTTTTGGCTTGTCGCCACAACGGGGAAAAACCAGTTGCTACCAGCCTGGGAAGCCAGCCATTGCGGCAGTCGCGGTATCGATGGTGCTGATGCTTAGTGGCGGTATGTATCTGCCAGCCTGGATGGATACTTTAATTAGTCAGGCTGTGGCGATCATGACAGGAGGGGGACTATGACAAACATACTTGAAACAATACCGGCAGCAACCCTCCGGGCGGCCCATGCTGTCAGCGCGGATGGTCGCTACCGGCTGACAGCCATGTTTGCTAATGATGAACGCCCGATCAATGGCTGTTTTGCCATCTATGCCGTGTTTGCCAGTAAGGCTGACAAACAGATAAAAACCATTAAAGCCTTGATAGGGAAGGAAGAACCACCTGAATTTCCTTCACTTACGCCGCTGATGGCCGCGGCTGCCTGGTATGAGCGGGAGATTCATGATTTATTTGGGTTAGTGCCGCTTGGACATCCTGATTTAAGGCCATTGGTACTGCATGAAAATTGGCCGCAGAGCGTATATCCGTTGCGAAAGGATTTTAAGCCAGACACGTATGTTCCTAAAGCTAACAGCGAGTATGTAATGCCGCCTGTCCAGGGAAAAGGGGTTTTTGAGGTACCTGTGGGACCTATCCATGCCGGTATTATCGAGCCGGGTCATTTTCGTTTTAGCCAAGCTGGTGAAAATGTTATAAATCTGGAAGCAAAATTGTTTTTTACTCACCGGGGGATTGAAAAGGCTGTGGAAAGCATGCCGTTCAGCCGGGCATTATATCAGGCAGAACGAATTTGCGGCGCTTGTTCGGTAGCTAATACTTTAGCCTTCGTGCAGGCCGTGGAAACTCTGGCAGGGGCAGAAATTTCGCTTCGGGCCCAATATCTCAGGGTAGTAGCTGCTGAACTTGAACGGCTGTACAATCATGTTGGCGATATTGGCAATTTATGCGCTGGAGTAGGCTTTGCTCCGGGAGTAAGTCATGGTTCACGCTTAAAAGAGCAGCTCATGCGTCTTAATGAACGCCTGACAGGAAACCGATTCTTGCGCGGCTGGATTACCTTGGGCGGGGTGAATATGGATATTAGTAAAGACCTGGTGAATGATATCAGGAGCACGCTTGTCAGGACTGCGCGAGACTTTAATGAGCTAATGGGTCTATTGCGGGAGAATGACGCCTTCTTAGACCGGGTTAATACGACTGGTATTTTACCACAACAGGCGGCAAGCGATTTAGGAGTCGTTGGTGTAGCAGCCAGGGCCTCGGGGCTTGAT
>NZ_JBYKYF010000008.1:2627-16376 GCF_057736855.1 Sporomusa sp. | reverse complement strand
GGACTTTCCTTATGCAGCATATGCGCAGTTTGATTTTGAGGTGCCGGTGTATAAGCAGGGGGATGTAGCTGCCCGCCTTTGGGTGCGGGCTGATGAAGTTGCAGAATCCTTCAAAATTATTGATAAAGCTTTAGTCGGGATACCTAGTGGGAATCTTTCAGTCGAGGTACCGCCAGTTAAGCCCTATGACGCGGCCTGTGGCTATGTAGAATCACCGCGTGGCGCTAGTTTGCATTGGGTAATGGCTGGTGACAATAATATCGTTTACCGTTATTTTGTGCGGTCAGCTTCTTATGCAAACTGGCCAGCATTGACGGTTGCTGTTCCTGGAAATATTATCCCAGATTTTCCCTTGATCAATAAAAGTTTTGAATTATGTTATGCGTGTCTTGATCGCTGAAAGGGGATACTATGCTTGACCTTCTCAAAAAAATTGTGAAAACAGGTTGTGTGACAGAAACTTATGATAGTGGTACGGTGCCCCCCCGATTCCGCGGTGAGGTAACGAAAGTGAGCGATCTATGTAATGCTTGCCAAAGATGCTGCAAGGCTTGTCCTACTGGCGCTATTAAGCTTGAAGATAGGCAACTTTTGGTTGATAACCGGGCATGTATTTTTTGTGGGGCATGTGTTGCTGCTTGCGAACATGCTGTATTAGCTCACACGGCTGAATACCAGTTAGCTGAGCTGACAACTCAATTATCGGAAACCATTAGATCCACGTTAAAACGGTCATTACATATCCGGCATGTTGACGCCGGATCGTGTAATGCCTGTGACTGGGAAATGACGGCATTGAATAACCCAGTTTATGATTTACAGCAATATGGCATTGATTTTGTGGCTTCACCACGGCATGCCGATATGATCATGGTGACAGGAGCGGTTACCCGTAATCTCGAACAAGCACTTACCATGACTTATGAAGCAGTACCGGCACCCAAACTGGTTATGGCAGTAGGTGCCTGTGCTGCCAGTGGAAAGGTTTTTGGCAGCAGTTATGCAATTTCCGGTGCTGTTGATACCATAGTGCCTGTAGATATTTATGTGCCTGGCTGCCCGCCGCGTCCGACAGCTCTTATTTATGGATTACTGTTGGCACTTGACAGAGTGGGAGGCAAGGGTAAGCTATGAATATCTTTGATATTATCGGGCCGGTTATGGTAGGACCTTCAAGTTCCCATACCGCAGGAGCGGTGCGGTTAGGCAATGCTGCCCGGGCAATCTTGGGTCAACCAGTAAGTAAGGCTAGCATTGGCCTGCATGGATCGTTTGCTCAGACTGGTCGGGGACATGGAACTGATTTGGCTTTGATAGCAGGACTTATGGGATGGTCGACGGATGACTTAAGAATTCCGCAAGCATTTGAATATGCCAAGAAAGCCGGGATTCAATACTCCTTTTGTACTATCGACGCCGGGGATATGGCTCACCCCAATTTTGTGAAGTTCTGGTTAACAGGACAAGATGGAGCTACCAGTCAGGTAGCGGGGGCATCTATTGGCGGCGGACGTGTGGTCATTAGCGAAGTGGATGATTTTCCGCTGGAATTTACCGGTGATTTTCCGACCGTCCTGACGTTGCATGAAGACCGTCCAGGCGTAGTGGCTGAGGTGACAGGCATATTATCTAAATGTGGTGTTAATATCGCTCAGATGAAAGTGTTTAGAAAAGATAAAGGCGGTTTGGCCAGTATGGTGCTTGAAACAGACCAACCGCTGGATGAGACAGATGTTGCTGCTATAGCTAGTTTGCCAATGATTAAAACGGTGCGCTGCATTAATGCCATTAGCTGACAAGGAGTGGGAGGAATGTCATTAGCCAAATTATCGCTGCAAGAATGGATTACAGCCGCTGAAACCCAATCACTGCCATTTGCTGAATTCTGTCTACAACTTCAGGCTCAACAGACTGAATTGCTGGCCGATGAAGTGATTCTACGGATGGAAAATATGATCGCTATTATGGAAGACGCGATTACTGCCGGACTAAAAGGTTCTCGTTCTAAAGGCGGTTTGGTCGGTGGTGATGCCAAAAAACTACAGCTATATATACATAACCGGCAACAAACACTGATGGGGAATGTTATCGGAAAAGCGGTAGCCTACGCCCTGGCTGTTGGTGAGGCTAATGCGGCTATGGGACGGATCGTCGCTGCCCCCACAGCTGGTTCTAGCGGTGTACTGCCAGGCGTTTTGTTTGCTCTGAGGGAAGAGTATGGCTTTAGTTACAAGCAATTGGCAGAAGGTTTGATTGTGGCGGGGGTAATAGGTATGGTGATTGCTTCCCGCGCCTCTTTGTCCGGAGCTGAAGGTGGTTGTCAGGCCGAATGCGGTTCTGCCGGAGCTATGGCTGCTGGCGCGATGGTAACCCTATTAGGCGGTACAGCTACCCAAACCGGACATGCGGTAGCTATTACCATCAAAAATATGTTAGGGTTAGTATGTGATCCGGTAGCTGGTTTAGTAGAAGTACCTTGTGTTAAACGTAATGCCGGTGCTGTGGCACAGGCAGTCATTGCTGCTGAAATGGCATTAGCCGGTATTGAAAGTGTGATTCCGGTAGACGAAGTCATTGATGCTATGGATTCTGTAGGCAAATCCATGCATTGTTCACTTAAAGAGACAGCTCAGGGTGGTCTGGCAGTTACTCCAACTGGCCTAGCGTTGACTGATAAAATTTTTGGTAGTGATAGGTAGCAGGTTTTTCTCTGCTGTATGCAGAATATGTAAATAATAAATTTTATATATTACGGAGGGATACATATGAAAACTGTGGTTAGTTCTGAGCGTGCTCCGCAGGCCATTGGGCCTTATTCTCAGGCTATTAAGGCGAATGGCTTTTTATTTGTATCAGGACAAATTCCGCTCGATCCTAATACAGGAGACATTGTCCATGGCGGTATAGAAGCCCAAACGCATCAAGTACTTGCCAATTTGCGGGCAATTTTGGAAAAAGAGGGTCTTACCTTTGCTAATGTTGTCAAGACAACAGTATTTTTAAAGGATATGGAAGATTTTGCTGCAATGAATAAAGTGTATGGGCAAGTTTTTACTGAAGCGCCACCAGCCCGTGCTTGTGTACAAGTTGCCAGGTTGCCGCGCGATGTCAGTGTAGAAATTGAACTGATAGCTGTATATCCATAAAACAAAGAGGCTGTGGAAAACTTAGTGATAAGTCTCCACAGCCTCGCTGTATATCAGGTCTTGATGGACATGTTCGTGAAACTTGTAACCAGAAAGGTGAGGTTAGCTTTGCTGGCGATGCTTCAGCGTTGGTAAAATCGCTTACTTTTTTGTTTTGCTGCCGAGGCCAATACGTTCAGCACAATAACCTTGCCGAATAAATAGGGCAATGCCAATGAGGATGATGGCCAGGCTGGTAAGCTGTGCGGATTTTAAGCCAAATATCAGTGTGCCGTAGTCTCCCCGCAAAAATTCAAGGAAAAAGCGAGCGGTTGAGTACAAAATTCCATAGAGGATAAAAACCTGCCCTTTGGCATGATTGGTTGTTCGAAAAAGTAATAACAATACAAAAATAATAACATCAATCTGACCTTCCCACACTTCTGCCGGCCATAGCGGCCTATCGCCATATACCTGGTAAGCCAAGGTTGTCGGTGGATAAATGATACCAAAGTTGCCGCCGGTCGGGTGACCAAACGCATCGCCATTCATTAGATTGGCCATTCTACCGATAGCCTGTCCTATGATTACGGCTGGAGCAGCAACAATATCAGCAAAAGCCCAGGTATCAATTTTATGGATTTTGGTGTAAATAATACCAGCGATGGCTCCAAATAAGACACCACCCTGAATGGCCATGCCACCTTGCCAGACGAAGGGGATTTCCAGAAGATGGTGCTGATAGTAATCCCAATCGAAAAAAAATACGTCCCATAACCGGGCACCGACAATACCAGCTAACCCACAATAAATACCCATATCTGGCACATGATGATGCCAGCGCCCGTCCTGCTTGGCAAAATAATAGGCTGTGCAGGTAGCCAGGATAATGCTAAGACTTAAAATAAGTCCATAAGCCCGGATAGGAAAGTCACCGATAAAAAAAAGGTACTGATGCATGGTGTGGCCTCCAAAAAATAAATATTCTATTAATGATGGATTATAGGTAATTAGTTATTAGACATATATTTGTCTGAACTGTATATAGTGTATGAGAGGGGATTGTTATGCCAAAGAGATTCGTACTCTTAGCCGTAGCTGTTATGTCCATGGTTATTGCCATGGGATTCGTGGCTATGCAGCCAGATAGTTCAGTGGGAGTTGAGCCCCAGAAACCGCCTGTCGAGACAGGGGTAACCGTAGGAAAAGTGCTGCCAGCGTTTACCCTTACGGCCTTGGATGGACAACAGGTTCATGTGGCTTCAGTCGGGCAAGTTCTGATACTCAACTTTTGGGCAACATGGTGTCCGCCTTGTCGCGAGGAAATGCCGGAACTGGATAAGTTTGCACAACTATATCATGGCAAGGTCACTTTCCATGCTGTTAATATTCAGGAGCCGATAGAAACCATTTCCCGATTTGTGAATCAGAACAAGTATACCCTGAGTGTCTTAAGCGATAAAGACGGGGAGGTGGCAAAGGTCTTTCAGATTCATGCTATTCCGACGACCTTAGTGGTGGATAAGCAAGGGGTAATCAAGTACAGAAAGTCAGGTCCAGTAACCTTGGCCGAACTGGAAGGAGTGCTTAATGGACTATAGCATCACGTGGATAACCGTTTTTGGGGCGGGGGTGGTATCGTTTTTATCACCCTGTGTGTTACCAATGCTGCCGACTTATGCAGCGTTTTTAGCAGGAGCCGGGATTCAGCACCCTGCTAAGGGCGGTTGGCGGTTTTTTGCTAATGCTATTAGTTTTCTTAGTGGTTTTACGCTACTATTTGTGGCGATGGGAGCAACGGCTTCCTATATTGGTGAACTGTTCTTAGTTTATCAAACGGTGATTCGTAAAGTCGGGGCAGTGTTCATGATAATTATGGGATTACATTTACTTGGCATATTAAAAATTCCCGCGCTTGAACGGGAATACCGGCCGTTTTTACACAATACGTTTGCTGGTCCGACAGGTGCATTTTTCTTAGGTCTGGCGTTTACTGCTGGTTGGACACCTTGTATTGGCCCCATTTTAGCTACAGTGCTGATATATGCAGGAGCAGCAGCTACCGTCAGCCAGGGAGCCTTTCTCCTGTTCATTTACGCTATGGGGTTTTGTCTGCCCTTTTTAGTATTGGCGCTGCTGATTAACCGATATTTGATTTATTTCCAGGAAGTATATAAATGGCTACCAGTCATTCAGAAAGTATCTGGAATCATAATTATTATTGCCGGTCTTTTTATTTATTTTGATTTCATGCAAAAAATAGTAGGCATATTGTGGCATCTATTCGGCTAAGAAACAGGCTCAACAACACCTGCATGGTTTTAGTGTTTTAGCCAAGCGAGCAGCTAAACAATCTGTTTTAGCTTAAATTCTAATGCGTCACAAGATACCAGATGGTAAGCGGTACCGTTAATGACACCGGTAGCCGCATTTTTTATGGACTCACTATGTAAATGTCCATAAATGCAAATCTCTACTTTATACTTGTTGATCAAATTGGCAAAACCGGTTTGGCTTTGCTGATCGTAAAACGGGGGAAAATGCAGCATAAGGATAATGCGACTATAACCAGCCGAATGGGCTGCCTTAAGTGATGCTTCGACACGCAGCAACTCGCGCTCAAATATTGCCCGATCTTTGGTTTGGAATAATGGATCCTCAGGGCATGTCCAACCGCGGCTGCCGCAAATACCCCATTCGCCTGCTGGGGCAAAATTATTATTAATAAATTCTAATTTACCATCAACAGCTTTGGTGAGTTTGCTTACGGTTTGCCACCAATAATCATGATTGCCACGGATTATGATTTTTCTGCCAGGCAGACTGGCAATAGCGTGTAAGTCTACTAGTGCGTCGGGTAGTTTCATTGCCCAAGAAATATCGCCGGCAATCAGGACAACATCTTCAGCAGCGACTTGTTCTTGCCAATGTGCTTTAATTTTTTCCCAGTGACCTTCCCAGTGTGCGCCGAAAATGCTCATTGGTTTTGTTGGCGGCTCTCCAGATAAATGGAGGTCAGCGATTGCAAATATCTTCATAATTCAAAGTCCCTTACAAGTATTTGTGGTAACGGTTAGTCGTTCACAAGCCTAATTACATTTTTCTATGATATGCGCAGCTTCGTGCTTTTGCTGGACGAAAAGTTTGCGCAGGCCGGTCCTATGGCGATCAGCTTGGCAGACTACTGGAATATATTTTATCTAATATGTGGATAAATAGCAATGTTAAGCAGGTCATTATCCATACCAGTCCCTAGTTGCAATCATAAGGTTAACAGGTTCTGCATTTCCAACTCACTCATTTTCTCCATACCATTTTTTCCCGGTTTAATGAGTATTTATCCTTTGGAGGTAAAAATCCAGTATTACTATTCCCCTAAGCCATTAGGATGCATAAATTATAGTGACGGCGTATTTCGCAAACATATACGAAAAGCGGGGTAGAAGTATGAAATATCGGAACCCAGAAAGCTATTTTCGATCCTTAGTGGTTGGATGTGATACAAAAGTGCAATTGGCAAATGGCCGACAAGTTACGGCGATCAATTTTGATAATGCAGCCACCACACCGCCGTTATGTTCGGTAATAAAAGAAATTACTCGTTTTGCACCATGGTATGCATCGGTTCATCGCGGCAGAGGGTATAAATCGATTCTTACTTCAGAGCTATATGAGCGAGGACGGGAAGTTGTAAAACAGTTTGTTAACGCTGACACAAACGATGTAGTTATTTTTACTAAGAATACCACTGAATCCATCAATATTCTGGCTTATACGCTGGCAGCAACAGGCGGCAAAGAGCAGGTTGTGCTATCAACAGACATGGAACATTTAGCCAATGACTTGCCATGGCGGGACAAATTTATTGTTGACTATGTGGCCATAACTAAATCAGGCAGATTATCATTACAAGACTTGGAAGCAAAGCTTAAGGCTTATCAAGGCAAAGTAGTCTTGGTGGCAGTGACTGGTGCTTCTAATGTTACTGGATATATTAATCCTATACCCAAAATCGCTAGAATAGCACATCAATATGGGGCTAAAATTTTTGTTGACGGTGCCCAGTGGGTTCCCCATGCGCCTGTGGATATGAAACCGCTACATTCACCCGAACATATAGATTTTCTGGCTTTTTCAGCTCACAAAATGTACGCACCGTTTGGTATCGGGGTGTTAATTGGGCCGAAAAGCTGCTTTGAGAAGACAGTTCCGGTATATCAGGGAGGCGGGGCTGTCGGGTTGGTTTCTCAGCAATCGATTGAATGGGATGATCCACCGGCAAAATATGAAGCCGGCACGCCCAATATGATGGGGGTACTGGCGCTGATTACCGCTATAGAAACATTGTCTAAGATAACTTTTTCCCAAATCCATCATTACGAACAAAGGCTTATTGATTATGCAATCGATGGCTTGGAGAAGATACCTGGCATTACTTTATACAGTATTCATAACCGCAGAGAAGAACGGGTAAGCCTGATATCCTTTAGCCTCGAGGGGTTGCATCATAGCCAAATAGCCGAAATATTATCCAGGGAAGCCGGTATTGCTATTCGCAGCGGTTTATTCTGTGCTCATCCCTATGTAGAAAAACTGCTGAATTTGAGCGAAGAAGAAATTAGCTATTTCCAAACACATAATGATAAAAGGATTCCCGGCTTAGCTAGAGTGAGTTTCGGAATTTATAATAATGTTGCCGAGATCGATATATTTTGTAATTTATTGGCTTATATGAGTAAATACCGTAAACAGTATGCTAGTAAATATGCTTATGTACTAGATCCTGACCGATGTAATGAGGACGGGGATTATCCATATTGCTAAAATCAAAACCACCCAGACTCCGGTTTGGGGTTTCGGGGTGGTTAAGATAGAATCATATTTTTTCATTTAATTAATTAGTAGAGCTGGCTGATTTAATCCATTCCTCTAACTTGGCCAAAACTTCTTTGCGGGCGGTTTCTACTTCATCGCCACGCCATTCCTGGCCTGTTTCACTGTCAAACCACGTATCTTTTTGCGAAAACGTTCCGGAGGGATAAAATTTCTCTTTGGCAGCATCCAGGATACCGTCAAGCAGGCTTTGGGTAATGGTTTTTCTGATCATGCGGCAACCGGCTTTTTCAGTACAGGCAACTTCTATGCCGTCTGGCCCGGTGCTAAGCTCAACATGGGAGAGCAGCTTGCCCTGCTGGCTGGCAGCGGCAATCGCCTGCTTGCCATAAGCGATGGCCTGCTCTCGCTTGATACTGTCATCATTTACAGTAACTCTGACATTGCCGATAATAAGCTTATACATGACGCACCTCCTTAAGAACTATTGTATGACTGTTTGACTGATATAGAACAATTTTTGTCACTGTCTCCATAAGTTGACTTTCGATGTGTATTGCTATATAATGGAGAATACAAATCCTATGAGGCAGAATAGTAAATAATAGTTGCAGTTCAGAAAGTTGGCGGTTGCTGCGAGCCAATCTGGGCTATTGTTGAACTCGCTGCTGAGGAGCGACTGTGAATTTTGGTAGTGGTCGACGCGAGGCTGGCGTTATCGGCAAATGAGAGGGTGACAATTGTCATCAAACAGGGTGGTACCGCGAGAAACCTCGTCCCTGGCGTTAGCCACGGGATTTTTTTATACCCTAGGGGTATAAAAAAATATGGATACATGCACCATCACTTTTCTGAAGGGTGCAAATCGTAGTTATTACTATCTTAATTTGTCCAAGGGGGATTACTCAATGAATGAAAAATATATACCATGCGAGATTGAGGCCAAATGGCAAAAAATCTGGGCCGAAAATGATGCCTTCTGCACAACTATTAACCGCCAGCGACCTGAATATTATGTTTTAGAGATGTTTCCCTATCCATCAGGAAATTTACATATGGGCCATGTACGGAATTATTCGATTGGTGACGTTGTTGCCAGATTTAAAGTTATGCAAGGCTACAATGTACTGCATCCTATGGGGTGGGATGCTTTTGGCATGCCTGCCGAAAACGCTGCGATTAAGCATGGTATTCATCCTTCGTCTTGGACTTGGGATAATATTGCCAACATGCGCCGCCAGCAGCAAAAGTTAGGGTTATCGTACGATTGGAACCGCGAGGTAGCTACTTGTCATCCTGATTACTATCGTTGGACTCAGTGGCTGTTTTTGCTCTTTTATGAACGCGGTTTAGCTTATAAAAAGAAAGCTGCAGTAAACTGGTGTAATGATTGTAATACGGTTTTGGCTAATGAACAGGTGGTTGAAGGTCGTTGTTGGCGTTGTGACTCGGTTGTTGTTAAAAAAGACCTTGAACAATGGTTTTTAAAGATAACCGAGTATGCTGACCGACTGTTAAACGATTTGTCCGAACTGAAAGGCTGGCCAGAACGTGTTAAAATTATGCAAGAAAACTGGATTGGTCGCAGCGAAGGTGCCGAATTCAGCTTTGAAGTACCTGAAATAAACGATAAAATTGCTGTGTATACTACCCGTCATGATACTGTTTTTGGTGTAAGCTACATTGTGCTGGCCCCTGAACATGCACTGGTGGACAAGCTTATTGCTGGCAAACCGGAAGAAGCTGCAGTCAGAGCCTTTATCGAGCGGGTTAGAGGACAAAGTGAAATAGCCCGTACTTCCAATGAGACGGAAAAAGAAGGCATCTTTACTGGTGCATATGCCAAACATCCGTTTACGGGTGAACAAGTGCCTATTTGGCTAGCCAATTATGTACTTGTAGAATACGGTACTGGTGCAGTTATGGGTGTACCAGCTCATGATCAGCGTGACTGGGATTTTGCCAATAAATATGGTTTGCCCAAAAAGATCGTAATTCAGCCTGTAGGCAAAGAGTTGAATCTGAGTGATATGACTGGTGCTTATGATGGTCCGGGCATTATGGTTAACTCAGGGGAATTTAGCGGGTTGGATAACGAAACCGGCAAGGTTAACATTGCGCAATGGTTCGAAACACATGGTATTGGTAAACGGCGGGTTAATTATCGCCTGCGTGACTGGCTCATTTCTCGTCAGCGTTATTGGGGTGCTCCGATTCCTATCATCTATTGTCCTGACTGTGGTATAGTACCTGTTCCGAAAGAACAATTACCAGTACTTTTACCCGAAAATGTTGATTTTGCCAGTGGTTCGGTATCACCACTAGCGAAAGCCGAGGAATTTGTTAACTGTACTTGTCCGAAATGCGGTGGGAAAGCGCGTCGTGAAACGGATACTATGGATACCTTTATTTGTTCATCCTGGTATTATTTCCGGTATACCAGTCCGCATAGTGCCGATGAGCCGTTTGATCCTGATAAAGCCAACTATTGGATGCCTGTCGATCAATACATTGGTGGTATCGAGCATGCGATTCTGCATTTGCTCTATTCGCGGTTTTTTACCAAAGTGTTAAAAGATGCTGGATTGGTCAATGTGAATGAGCCCTTTAAGAATCTTTTAACCCAGGGTATGGTCATCAAAGACGGTGCTAAGATGTCCAAGTCCAAAGGCAATGTGGTTTCGCCGGAAGAAATTATCAATAAGTACGGTGCCGATACAGCCAGGTTGTTTATTTTATTTGCTGCACCGCCGGAACGTGATTTGGAATGGAGTGACCAGGGGGTTGAAGGTGCTTATCGCTTCTTAGGACGTCTATGGCGGATTGTCGGTCATTATCAGCCGTACATCCAGGGAGGAGAACCGGCAAGCTATGACCCAAGTCAATTGACTAAAGCCGAAAAGGAACTTCGTCGCATTCTCCATGTAACCATCAAACGGGTTACCGAGGATATTGGCCAGCGGTTTAATTTTAATACAGCCATTAGTGCCATAATGGAATTGGTTAATGCCATGTATGCACTTAAAGATCAAGGTGTAACACCCAACGCTTCGTTGATCAGGGAAGTGGTTGCTAATCTTTTAAAAATGTTAGCACCGTTTGCTCCTCATATTACTGAGGAATTATGGCAGGAAACTATAGCTGATGGTAGTGTCCATAAACAATTATGGCCAACATTTGATGCCTCGGCCCTTGAAGTCGAAGAAATAGAGATTGTTCTTCAGATTAATGGCAAGGTTCGCGATAAAGTGGTTGTTGCCGCAGGTCTTAGTGCCAAAGAATTGGAAAAGACAGCGCTTGAACAGGAAAAAGTTCGTAAATTGATTGACGGTAAAGAGATTGTCAAGGTAATATCTGTACCGCAGAAACTGGTTAATATTGTTGTGAAATAGGAATACTAACCTAGTCTAAGGAGGCTGGAACATGAGTATACTGAATATCACAAGCAAGACAGAGTTCAACGACAATGTACTTAAGTCTGATAAACCCGTACTTGTCGATTTTTGGGCACCTTGGTGTGGTCCTTGCAAAATGGTGGGGCCAGAAGTAGAGGCTGTGGCCCAAAATTTTGCAGGCCGAGCAAGTGTAGTTAAGATTAATGTGGATGAACAACAGGAACTGGCCAGCCAATATAATGTTATGAGTATTCCTACGCTGATCATTTTCAAAAGCGGCAGTGAAGTCGCTAGAATTGTTGGTTATCGTCCGCAAAGAGACATTTCCGCTGCATTAGAAAAGGTTTTATAACGCCAGTAGCCAACTCCCGGGTACTATTAAGTATCCGGGAGTTGTATTATATTTTGCAGTAACAACTTGTATTTACTTGAAGATTTTGTAATAATTAACCTTAGTGAGAGGAGGCAGTGTAATGAAGAAATTACTGAAAAAAACTATAGGTTTGTTTCTGGTTACTGTATGTATTGGCTTTGTCTGGATTTGTCCGGCAGTGTTTGCCCAAGGGCACGAAACTGAGCGCATAATAATTGATATTCTTACTGTCAATGATTTTCATGGTGCTTTAATGGAAAATGGCAAGAACCCAGGCATTGCTAAACTAGCAACATGCTTAAAGGCCGAAATGGCTAAGAATCCTTCAGGGACGATTCTGGTAAGTGCTGGTGACATGTTACAGGGAAGTCCGGAATCCAATCTGTTATATGGCAAGCCAGTGGTCGAAGTTATGAATGAGCTTGGTTTTGCTGCCATGACTATCGGTAATCATGAGTTTGACTGGGGCGTCGAGGTATTAAAAGACCGTATGGCTCAGGCCCATTTTCCAGTAGTTACGGCTAATGTCTTAGATAAAACGACTGGTCAATTTGCTGACTTTGTCAAACCGTACTGCATTGTGGAAAAAAATGGGCTAAAGCTGGCTGTGATTGGTCTTATTACTCCTGAAACTTTGTTTAAAACCAGTCCAAAGTATATTGAAAACTATTTGTTTGCTGATCCGGTCGAAACAGTGAACAAACTTGTACCTGTACTTAAACAGCAAGGTGTGGATAGCATTGTAGTGCTGTCACACCTAGGAAGCAGCCATGATCAAGCGACTGGCCAGATTACCGGCGAGACGGCAGAGTTGGCTAAGAATACTCGCGGTATTGATGCCATTATTTCCGGTCATACTCATTTGAAAGTAGCCGGTATTATTAATCAAGTGCCAATTGTCCAAGCTGCTTATAATGGTCGGGCAATAGGCAAGATTACGCTTTCTTATTCTCTACCTGACAAAAAAATTATTGCGGCTGATGTTAGTGTTATTGATGTGCCAGCAGGCGTGGCTGAGGATGCAGCGGCAAAGGCAATACTGGACAGAGTTCATGCCGAGCTAGCACCAATTAAAAATATTGTTCTTGGCTATGCTAGTAATGAATTAACTCATGACCGTTCGACTGTTTCGGTGTTAGGTCAATGGGTGACAGATATCATGCGGCATAGAGCTAAAGCTGACATTGCCTTTATCAATGGCGGCGGGTTGCGTTCCAGTATTCCGGCTGGCGTGATTACCATGGGTAAGCTGTATGAGGTGCTACCATTTGATAATACCCTGGTTACGGTTGAGCTTACAGGGGCACAGATTATAAAAGTTTTGGAACATGGTATGTATAATGACAAAATTAGTATGCTGCAGTTTTCTGGCTTGAATGTTACCTGCGATCCATCATTGCATGAGGGAAAGATTGTGAAGGTTACCTTAGCTGATGGCAGCAGACTTAAGTTGGGGAAAAGGTATAAAGTTGCAATAAATGATTTTATGGCCCAAAGTGGTGATGGATTTACTATTTTTGGTCAGGGAAAAAATACCATTGATACCCAGATACCGTTGCGAGAGTGCATCATGGATGCTATAAAAGCAGCTAAGACTATTCATTTTAGCGGCGATTCCCGCTTTAACGAAGTTACTGTCCGGCATAGTGAAAAACCTGCTGCCTAAATTTATACATATGGATAATAATTGAATTTCCGGGAAAGTTTGCAATGCCAGCAGGGAACTTTCGGCGCTATGTCGAATTTGATATAAAACTTAAAATCGAAGGAGAAATAACAAAAAATGATAGGTTGCACCAAATTGCTATGTGGCACGGCGACGGTGTCGGACATCGTAAAATATGGCCGCAGTTCCCGACATTTGCCGCCGCAGATGCTGCAATTTTCTTCAGACGCAACACCCATTGTCGTATGGAATACGACCAACCGCTGTAATCTTAAATGCCAGCACTGCTATATTAGTGCTGAAGACCGTGAATATGCAGGTGAACCCGGCCAGGCTGTGCCGGCCGAACAGCCAGAG
>NZ_JBYKYF010000008.1:0-2617 GCF_057736855.1 Sporomusa sp. | reverse complement strand
CGACAGATGAAGCTAAAGCATTTATTGATGATTTAGCTAGTATGAAAGTACCAGTGTTACTTTTTTCCGGTGGTGAACCACTTGTTCGCCAAGATATATTTGAATTGGGTGCCTATGCTGTTGCGAAAGGAATTCGCCCGGTTCTATCTACCAACGGAACATTGATTACACCGCAGATGGCGAAACGTATTAAAGATACTGGTTTTCAGTATGTTGGCGTTAGTGTTGATGGCAATGAAGAGGTGCATGACCATTTTCGCGGTAAAAAAGGAGCTTTTCAAGAAACTCTTGCTGGAATCCGTAACTCTATCGCTGCTGGCAACAAAACCGGGATTCGTTTTACGATCAACAAACTGAATTATCATACATTACCAGATATTTTAGATATGGTTGAACAGGAGAAAATTCCCCGTTTTTGTATGTATCATCTGGTTTATGCCGGACGCGGACAGGAAATGGCTGAACTTGATACAACGAAAGACCAAAAACGTCAGACCATCGAATATTTAATTGAACGGACCTTAGATTTTCATAAGCGTGGTGTGGAAGTTGAAATTCTTACCACCGATAACCATGCTGATGGTATTTATATTTTGCAATATTTTGAGCGTACGCAGCCGGAACGGGTACCGGAAGTTAAAGAGCTTTTGAGCATGCATGGCGGCTGTTCAGCCGGACAAAAAATGGCTAACGTTGATCCCCAGGGTAATGTTCATGCCTGTCAGTTTTGGGGTCATAAAACGCTTGGTAATGTTCGTACCCAACCTTTTAGTGCAATCTGGCACAACGTGCAAGATGAGTTTTTATGTATGCTTCGTGATAAACCCAGTCATGTTACCGGCCGCTGCGGTGAATGCCGCTACAAAAAATTTTGCTGTGGTTGCCGCATAAGGGCGGAGGCCGTGTCTGGTGATATGTGGAGCGAAGATCCGGCTTGTTATCTTACTGACTACAAGGAGTAACTGCATGATAATTTCATGGAATACTACCCAACAGTGTAATATTAATTGCATACACTGTTACCGCGATGCCGGCGCTAAACGGGCTGATGAGCTAAGTACAGATGAAGGTAAAAAATTGCTTAACGAGATTGCCAAAGCTGGTTTTAAGATTATGATTTTAAGCGGTGGCGAGCCCTTACTGCTTGCCGTTATCTATGTATTTTTTACTGATGCTGCTGATTTTGGGCTTAGACCCGTACTTGGTACCAATGGTATGCTATTGACTGGTGAGGTTCCGTCTAAGCTGAAGTCTGCTGGATTAATGTGTGCTGGTATTAGTGTCGACAGTTGTGACCCCCAGCGTCACGATACCTTTCGCGGGGTGCGTGGCGCTTGGCAGCAAACTATGGAAGGAATCAAAAATTGTCGAAAAGCGGGTTTGCCTTTCCAAATTCATACCACTGTGACGAATTGGAACGAAAACGAAATTACCCAAATTACTGACCTGGCGGTTGAACTGGGAGCTGTTGCCCATCATATTTTTTTTCTTGTGCCTACCGGGCGTGGAAAAAATATTGAAGAAACTACTCTTAAAACCGCCGAGTATGAAGCTCTGTTAACACGTATTCTTGACAAACAGGCAACGACTACGATTGAAATAAAACCTACCTGTGCTCCTCAGTTTATGCGTATCGCCAAAGAACGCGGTGTGCCGATGCGGTATACCCGCGGTTGTCTGGCTGGTACTACCTATTGTGTCATACTGCCTAACGGTGATGTTCAGCCTTGCCCGTATTTGCCTATCAAAGTCGGCAATGTAAGAGAAGCAGCATTTGACATCATCTGGCGGGAGAGTAAGGTGTTTAATGAACTACGTCATGAACCGCTTAAAGGTGGCTGTGGTTCCTGCGGCTATGACAGTCTGTGCGGGGGGTGCCGCGCCAGAGCGTATTATTATTCTGATGGAGATTATCTGGCCGAAGAACCCTGGTGTAACCGGGGAAATAGATCATAGTAGAGTAACAAAGCTGTGCTGAATTTTAGGTTTCAGCACAGCTTTTCTTTTAGTATAAACACTGCCCAAAATGGGAACCTAATATTGCAATAGTACGTGCAGATTGAACTGGTACTGGGAGGTGGCTTGATTGGAATGGAAAAAGCACCTGGAAAGGAGTCCTCTTACATTTTTGTTGCTTGGGGTCTTAGCCGCCGCTGTTGGATTTGCCATAGCTGGCGCTGGGATTGCGTATGCAGATAAGGCTTCGTTTTGCAGCAGTTGCCACTCCATGCAACATGTAGCGGTGACTTGGCAGCAGTCGAATCATCGTCAGTTTAGCTGTGGGGACTGCCATTTGCCACAGGAGAATATCATTGAGAAAACCCTTGTCAAAACGCAAACAGGTATGAATGATACATATCATGAGTTTTTGCGTGATTATCCTGATACTATTCAGATAAGCGCCAAAGGCAGAGCTATTGTGAATCGTAACTGTGTCCGTTGTCATGCCTATACCATCGGCAATACTTTTATGGTGGTAAGCGGCGAGCAAGCATGCACAAAATGCCATCGCAGCATGGTTCATAATCAGATTGTAGTTAAGGAGCGTGTTCGTGTTGAATAGAACCCAAAAAGTTTTGGCTGCTTTCCTCGTGCTTGTTATCGTATTTACAGGGGT
>NZ_JBYKYF010000309.1:0-3510 GCF_057736855.1 Sporomusa sp. | reverse complement strand
TTGAGGCAGCAGTTCAAGTTGTAGAACTGGTTACCCCAACATTTATTATAGAGCCTAAAAAAAGCGCAATCCAAACCTGGATTTACGCATTTCTGCCACTTAATAAATTAATTTTATCAAAATAAGTCTTTTCTGTCAAGATACTACTTAGCCCATTATCCTGCGTATTACGTAAGGAAAAACAAGCTATATTTATTTTACAACTCCTGCAGCTTATCTGGCAAAGAATAACTCCGCCAGAACTAACACCGCTTGTAGCGGTGGAAGGCTTTACTCAATAGATAAAACACATCCACCGTAACCCCAAATTGGGGCGCGGTGGATGTATTGGCAAGCAAGACCAAAGTAACTGCGGATGTCACTTATGGCTACTTGCAAAAGTGCCTGACTTCTTCCCTTAGGATCTAAAACTTAATGGTTGCTCCAAGTGCCAATTCATCTTTATCTCGACCATGGTCTGGCATAAAATTGGTATATGTGACATTAAGATCAATATTGGCAGCTAACTGGTGGGTAACACCCACTTGCACCTCATTAAATTCATCACCAGCAATAAAAGAGGCAAATCCGTCAAGTTGCGGCGCGAGCGGCCCTTGCAGGCCGAGGCCTAAGTATACGGAAGAATCGCTATAATCAAAGTTCCGACTGCCGATGAGACCTTTGAGATTATTAGAGAACTGATACTGTCCATAAATGTCTTTCATATCGCCGTAATAATCACGGTCAATGGATTGATACCCGACTGTGAAGCGATCAGTAAGCTTATGTTCAATGTAGACAGTATCACCCGTTAAGCCTATCGCAGTCTGTCCATTATCCAAATTATTAAGCGGAGCAGCCAAACTGGTTCCTGCGCTCAAAGTAATAAATGCACCTAAAATAAGTAAACTTTTTTTCATTGTAAATCCTCCCCAGCTTATAACTGATTTGCTAAAAAACGTTATAGCAAATAGTTACTTTATGTAATGTTTATGTTACATAGTATACTGAGTAAATTTTAGATTTTTTTTAGAATGGTTTTGGTTGAGACAATCATTCTCACAACTTTTTCAGGTATATTTTTATATATTGTGTTCTTTTCAGATCATAACAAATGATACATAAAAAGGAAACTTCTCGCCAACTTGACACAAGCATGAGAAGTTTCCTTTTTTACATTTGAGGTTTAATGATAGCGCTAGCTTCCTTCAACTCAATGATAACGAATTCAAGCCTACAACTGTACGATTGAAGTATTATCGACAATGCCAGTGACCGATTTTTTCTTCGTCACTTATAGCTGATTTATTGACTAAAGCAGTTTTAGCTGGGGATTCTTGCGCAAAGTTATCTACCATTTTTTTAGCTACTCGAGCATTAACCAGTCCACCGGGACCACCAATGCATCCGCCGTGACATGACATCCCTTCCAAAAAATTCACGTCGATTTTACCAGACTGAAGCTGCTTAATAGCTTCCATACAATTCTCAATGCCTTCTGCATTCAGCGGCTTGACAACAGCCTTAGGATCAAGTCCGACTACGGCTGACTTAACTGCATTCACCAATCCACCGGCGCAAGCAAAGCCATTCCCCGTACTTGAAGCGCTAGACTCAAACCCCTTGTCCTGCGACAAGCCAAGCTCGATGCCCTTGCCGGCAAACATAGCAGCTAGCTCTTCAAATGTAAGGGCAAAATCCACTACCTCTGCATTCTTACGGGCTTCAGCCTTTTTAGCAATACATGGTCCAATAAATACAGTAACCGCATCTGGGTTAACTTCTTTAATAAGCCGAGCGGTTGCCACCATAGGTGAGACAGTAGAGGATATTTTATCTGTTACATCCGGAAAATGTTTCTCAATCAACGCAACAAAAGCCGGACAACAAGATGAGGTCATGAATGGACGCTGCTCAGGCACAGTTGCCAAAAACTCTTTTGCTTCGTTAAGAGTTACAATATCGGCGCCGTAAGCTACTTCGCGTACCTCATAAAAACCTAACTGTTTAATGGCATCAACAATTTGTCCTGGTTTGGTTTTAGGACCAAAATGCCCGACAAATGCCGGTGCCAGCATAGCATATACTTGTTTACCGCTTAGGATTTGTTGAATAACCTGGACTATTACAGAACTATCGCCAATAGCTCCAAACGGGCAAGCCTCTCGGCAGGCTCCGCACTCAACGCATTTTTCCTGATCAATGACTGCTTTGCGGTCACCACCAGCAACAATGGCTTTAACAGCGCAGGCCCGTTCGCACGGACGGCTTACTTCGATAATAGCGCCAAATTGGCAAGATTTTTTACATAAACCACATTCTACACAACGGTTATGATCGATATAAGCCCGGTTCTGAACTACCATAATGGCTCCTTTAGGACAACTGTGTATGCAGTTATGAGCCAAACAATTGCGGCAGGCATCGGTAACCAAATATTTATTAATAGGGCACTGGTCACAAGCTTCTGGCATTACCGAAATAAGCGGCATTTCTTCCACTTTTCCAGCCAAAGCCTCGGCTGCAGCTTTCTTCTGCGACATATACAGTCATTGACATAATGTCAGGTAAATGCGCTGAAGCAATACTGCTTTCTCTTTATGAATACAACACCGATACCGAGGTCCTTCCTCAGATACAATAATATCTTTTACACTCTCAACATCTTCTTCAAGACGGTTTTCAAATGCTAATTTTGTAATTGCTTCTAAGACCTGGTTGCGAATTCTTACAACTTCTGTAGTTTGAGATATTGCCATGAATGTGTTCCTCCAGTTGAAAATTAAAGGTGTTAATTATTATTTTCAACAAAAAAAATCTATGTCCTTCACAGCGGCAAAAGACGAAAAATACCGAAACTTCATAGATTTGAAGCCAAGTTGCAAAATAAAAATCCTGCACAACAAATTAGCAGGATAAATACCAAACACATAACATAATATGAAGAATTTTAAACTTTTGAAAGGATGGCTTGGTATGGGACTCTATGTTAACGTCGGTTCGAATGTAAATATTTATGTAGAAGACCTTAACCCCGAAGGCAATAAAACAATTTTATTTATACACGGTTGGCCGGCCAATCATAAGATGTTTGAATATCAGTTTAACCAACTTCCTAAGATGGGATATCGCTGCGTGGGAGTAGATACCAGGGGATTCGGCAATTCCGATAAACCTTGGCAAGGCTATGATTACAATACATTAGCCGATGATATTCGCTGTGTAGTGGATGCACTTGATCTGCATGATTTCATTCTCGGAGGCCATTCCACAGGAGGAGCCATCGCCATCCGGTATATGGCGCGCCACAGAGGATACGGAGTATCTAAGCTTGCCCTGTTTGCCGCTGCAGCTCCCAGTCTTATCCAACGACCATATTTTCCTCATGGGCTGCAACGTGAAGATGTACTCAAAATTATTCAAGACATATATTCTGACCGTCCGGAAATGTTACGCGACTTTGGCAATAAGTTCTTTTTCCAGCATATAACCCAGCCGTTTGCTGAGTGGTTCTTCAACCGAGGGTTGCAG
>NZ_JBYKYF010000308.1:0-3538 GCF_057736855.1 Sporomusa sp. | reverse complement strand
AAGGATGATTATTTTGTGTATTTGAAAGATGGTAATGCCATTACATCTTTCCTGCAGATCATTGGTGCCCACAATGCCTTGTTGCTATTTGAGAATGTGCGGGTCGTTAAAGATATGCGCAATCAGGTCAACCGCTTGGTTAACTGTGAGACGGCCAATCTGCAGAAAACGGTAAACGCGGCTGTGCGCCAGATTGACAGCATTCGGGTTATCGAGCAAACTATCGGGCTTGATAAGCTGCCACCGCCACTGAAGGAAGTGGCGGAAGCACGGCTGGCGCATCCAGAAGCTACGTTGGCCGAGTTAGCAATTATTTTGGAGGGGCGGGTTGGCAAATCCGGCATTAACCACCGCCTGCGCAAGCTAGGAGAGATAGCTCAGTCGCTGTCAAGCCGTTCCCGCAATTCTGAGATGGGAAGACAATGAAGCGAGTTCTACTAAGTTTTTTTGTTGCGATGTCATTGATCGGCGTTTGGCTGTTGGCACCTAGTAGTGGTGTACCGATTTTAGCTTATCATCAGGTGAGTAAAGTTCCTGCAATATATAGTATTGATCCGGAAGATTTTGAAGAACAAATGCAGTATTTGGCTAACCACGGCTATACGGCTATCTCCTTGTCTGAGCTATTTGCTGCTAAGAAAGATGGTCGGCCGTTGCCGGAAAAGCCTGTCATTATTACTTTTGATGATGGTTATGCCGATAATTATCTGACAGCCTTACCCATCATGGAAAAGTATCGGATGAAAGGCACGGTATTTGTTATTACCAGTAAGGTTGGGCAGCCGGAATATTTAACTTGGGATCAGATTCGGGATATGCAGGCCAGAAACACCGAGATTGCCTCTCATACGCATAGTCATGTAGCACTTAATGAAATCAGTCAAACGATGCTGGTAGATGAGCTAACCAGGTCTAAACAATTATTGGAAGAACATATAAAGCAGCCGGTAGAATTCCTGGCTTATCCTTTTGGGCAGTATAATCAGCAAACCATTGCTGCTTTGCAACAAACAGGTTATCGCGGCGCATGTACCGGACTTCCCGGGTTGGGAACTACATATGGTGATGCCTATCAACTTAAGCGAGTTAATGTTCCACGGCCCAAATACGGTTTGTGGGAGTTTCGTCTGAGACTGCTCCGGGCACACATCTATGCAAAACTGTCGCAAGTGAAGAGTGAAAAGTAGTGGAAATTGGTAAAATATCCTAACGGTTGAAGGCCAGGCTATAGTCTGTTATACTTTTCGTTAGGTAGCCAACCATTGTTAGGAGGTATGCAGTTGTTAAATTGGTTACGACGTGCAAGTGTGGTAATGGCTGTCACAGTTGCTATTAGTAGTATTGTTTCTCCCCAGCCGGTACTGGCCAAATCCGATGTCTTGTCTCCGCGTAAGTTGTACAAGATACCTGAACTGCCTGTTACTGTAACAGAGCAGACTAATAAGTTATTATTGCTGTCTGACAGTCCTGAGATGGTACCTGATGACGGTATTATGTATCAGGATACGGTCAGTGGAGATATTCGGTTATTTTTCCATCATGTCAATGCCACTACGGAACCGAAAAAAATTGTGGTACTGCTAGTTAACAATACCACGGAAGCAGCCGATGTAGTCGTCAACAGGTATGGACTTGGCGGTCCTGATGTAGATTATTTGGCAGTAGGTAAAATTGCCCAATTAAACTATCTAAATCAAGAGGAAGTCGAACTGATACATGTACCGGCAAATGGCACGGCTCATCTGGTATCAGCCTTACAAGATACTGTGGTATTACCGAACGAACTGGTGAATGGTATCTATGATTTCAAAACGAAAATTCCACTTACAGTTGTTGTTATGATGCTGCCTGTTGATGCCGAACCAGCAGAATTTGCTGCTACTGCTCCTGTATTACCGGCAGATAGTCAGCGTTTACGTGGAACATTTCCGGGTAGTGACCGCCTGATTGTCCCTAGTAAGGTATATAATTCCAAGCAAGATGGCATAATGGCGATTACTCTGGCTGATAATAAACTTGATACCTATGTGTCGGGGAGTGATGCTACCGATGGCTCGACAACGCTTAACTACGGGAATTATGGTGTTATCTATAAGCTATTTATTCCAACCGCTTTTGAACAAAAATATGCTGTGTACTTAAATCCCCGGGGAGGGGAATATGCCGGTGGGATAAAAGTAAAATATCGCCGCCAAGATGAGACGACCATCAGCACGCCGGCAGACAGATTGTTTTTCGGTACTAAAACAATTACTGACGTGGCTCATCTGGGCAACTTTGACGGCGGTCAGTCACTGTGGCTGACGTTTTCGCCACCAGGTGCTTCCAACTTGCCTGTAAAAATTATTTTGGTACCGGCTGATAAAACAGAATAACCATATACCGAGGGACGTTATAGAAAAATGGAGCACCCTCGCTCGCTTTTCCTATTGATTCCTGTTGGCAAAGAAGCTACAATAGTAAAGTAACAATTAAACAGTTAATCAGATGCGTTGGCAAGGAGGGAATTTGGATATGAAAAAGCATGTTGTGACAATTAATAAAGCATCACTCGCTCAAACTGTACATACCGGCGGCTGCGGGGAATGCCAGGCTTCCTGCCAGTCGGCCTGCAAGACTTCCTGCACTGTTGGCAATCAGGTCTGCCAGAAGTAGGCCGTGGGACCAGCCCCTTGCACAACAAGGGGCTTAATTTTTTAGGTGGCTGCTTATAAAGTAGACGTAGCTTCAGGTGGGGAACCTTCTGAAGGTTAGTCGCCCTTATCCAGGGGCTAATCTGCTCTAAGTTTCTCCGAGCTGAGAGGCTTAGCGTGGGTTAGCTAGCGGATAAACGCCACCTGTATCGTTGCTTCTAGTGCATGTACTCATGTATGCGGTGCTGCGTAATTTTTGGGCAGATCGCAATTGAGCGTTATGAGAGCACGTACAGTTGGGCATTTCTAAGCAACCGCTAGTTGGATAGAAAGGAACTAAATATCTAATGCAAGTTCATAAATTTTACTTAAACGGTTTATATATTGTACTTGATATTAATAGTGGTGCAGTACACATTGTTGATAACCTGGTTTATGATATCATGGATGTTTTTACCGGGGCTAATGATGAGGACGTGGTTGCTGCACTTAAAGATAAATATCCTGTCGAACATGTGCGCGAGGCATTGGAAGAATTAAAAGAACTTATCCATGCAGGGCAGCTATTTTCGCCGGAATTGACAGTGCCATTGACTTTTAGTGAGAAGCCGCTGGTAAAGTCACTCTGCCTGCATGTTGCGCATGATTGCAATCTGCGTTGTGGCTACTGCTTTGCCGGGACAGGTGACTTTGGTCATGGCCGTAAACTTATGCCCAAGGAAGTTGGCGAACGGGCTGTTGATTTTATTATTGAAAATAGTGGTCAGCGCCGCAATTGTGAAATCGATTTCTTTGGTGGCGAACCGCTCTTAAATATGGATACTGTACGCCATGTTGTCAGTTATGTAAGACGGCGGGAAGCCGAGACTGGTAAGGTGTTTAAGCTGACTTTGACTACCAATGCC
>NZ_JBYKYF010000307.1:2116-3550 GCF_057736855.1 Sporomusa sp. | reverse complement strand
ATAGTTTTTTTAGCCTGTTTCGATTTCATTTTGATACCCATAAAAACCACTCCTTTGCTTTTATCAACGCTTTAATACTCTTTCCCACGATAGAACAAACTCTCCAGGAAAACCTCCGAAACTCCACTGGCAGCAGTTGGAAGTCTTAACGCAGGTTTGTTCTTAGATAAAAAACTCCTGACAACAGAGTCAGGAGTTTTTTTGCAACTTGCTAAAAGCGACAAACTATCGCTAAAAATCCCCTCCCCATCGCTCGTAGGTCAATCGGTGATTGTCAGACAGGCAGTTCTCCTGGCTCTGGATCAACGCTTGCCCAAACCTTCCCAAGACCCATTGGTCTCAGTGGTATACCTTGGGTTTGCTCCCCATTACAGTGGCGGGACCGCGCCGGTTTTTCACCGGTCTTCCCTATTAAGCCTTTTCAGGCACCTGTCTCATTTTTATTTAGTTTTATTTCAGACTTTAACGCTTGTGACCACCCTTGCTATGTCCATCAGTGTCCCTTACACCCATAATTATGGGCAGATTTATGTCTATGCGGTGGATGAGTGATAGCTGACTGTAGGTGAGCTACATAGATATCTTGAATGGCTGTGTTTTCACCCAAACCGCGCAAAATTACCTCTACCTCAAAGCCTGCCGCTATTAGCTGCGACTTGGCAGAATCCTCTTGCTCGCCAGCCATGTCGTTAGTGGCATGATCGCCAGACACTAGTAAAAATGGCATTAGAGTAACTTTTTTTACTTGTTTTTGTTTGAGCTTTCCAATAATCCGCTCCAATGACGGGAAACCTTCCACCGTGTAGACAAACACATTATTAAGTCCGGCATCTTCCAGTTTTAATTGCAGCGCTGCATAGGCCGCATTGCTTGGATGCATCCCGCCGTGTCCCATAAGTACAACGGCATGGTCTGGGGTAATATCAGGCAACTGCCGCATCAAAGCTTTTATGGCAATTTCGTAGTCATCAGGCTGGTTGTCTACTCCCATGCTATAAAGCAGCGGGCGGCCTAACCGGATGGTTGCAAACGCTTTTTCCTTGGCATGAGCATACTGATTGACAATCCGCCTGATCTTGTCGTATTCCGCACCTGGCACAATATGCAGCGGCTGAATATATACTTCCTGATAGCCATCAGCCTGAAGGCGTTCTAAAGCTTGCTGCTCATTATCAATCTGCACGCCATCCCGCTCTGCCAGGCGTTTAATAACCATCCGCGAGGTAAAGGCCCGGCGTACTTCATAGTCAGGAAAAGCTTCGCGAATCCGATTCTCAACGCTTTCAATATTAAGCTTTAGGGGTTCTGGATAAGTTGTGCCAAAACTAACAACCAGGATAGCTTTCTTGCTGGTGGCTTGTCCTTGTGTCATAATCTATTTCCTCCTCGTCCTCTCTTGCAAATAGCTAATAGCTGTTAAAAACTGCGTTTATA
>NZ_JBYKYF010000307.1:0-2106 GCF_057736855.1 Sporomusa sp. | reverse complement strand
GAAATTACAGGGTGCGACATAATAGTCGGTAGAGCCGGATGAATACATTACATCATCCCGATCTAAAATATTGCATACACTAAGAATAATATCACTATCTTTTGTCATACTGTAATTTACATTTAGATTTGTCAGCAAATACGGTTTCACATCTTTTCCATTAGCCACTCTGTCCCCTAAATAAGTGCCACGCAAGCTGGTGCGCCATTTCCCCTGCTGATAGGTAGTGCCGCCGGTCAATTGCAGCCGTGCATAATCCCGCACCCAGCCGCTCGACTTTCCATCCTCGGTTGTCTTAGTGCGCGGATTACTGTACGTCACTCCCCAATTATAGGTCCACCCTTTTTTACCAACAATATCACAGGACAATTCAATCCCTGTGTTTTTTAGGTCTTCATTATCATAGGTAAAATCTCCTGTTTTGTCATTCCATTCTGCAGTAATATTATCTTCAATGGAATAATTGAAGAGTGCAAGGCGCCAGCGGTGGTCCTCTGTGGTTTTCTTCCAGCCAAGTTCATAATGCATACCGCTTTGCTCTTTCAGCGCTGCTCCTTCTCTGGTTTTATAAATTTGATGCAAATACGGCATTTTATAGGATTGACCAATGTTCATATACAGATTTTCATCTTGGCCTAATTTATGAATCAACTGTGCCTGCCCACTAAAATTACTAGTATTCAAATCGCTCGGCGCCCCTGTTGTCCAGGACTCACGGGCACTCAAAATCATTGTGTTCAATTTGCTCAGCGGTTTTTCATATTGGGTGTAGACTGAAAAATTATTTCTCGAAAATTCACTTGTACCACTTGGCGTATATTCTTCTTTTTGATACGAGCCGCCAACTAGCCACTTGCTATCTCTGATATTCCAGTCTTTCTGCACATCAAAGCCCAGGTTATTATTTTCTTCTTTATCTCTACTTATTTTCCCGTCTTTTAACGTTAAGGCATTTTTCATTCTCGTCCGGTCAACATAATAAACAGTTGCCTTCATATGATCTTCTTGATAATTCAATTGCAAATTATTGCGTTCCACATCTTGTTTGGTGTCTGTGGCCTTTGCGCCTTGCGTAATGTAATGATATTCAGAGTCCACCCGGTTATAGTACAAGCTCAACTGTTCATCAAACTGATAGTTTAAACTGAAGTTATTGTTTTCCGGACCCTTCCAGCTTTTCCCGTCACTGGCAACATTTTTTCTTGTTCCCCATTTAGAATATTGATACCCTAAGCCTAATTTCCCAGTTTGCAAGCTAAGACTTTGCTCTTGCTGACCATAATTGCCGAATGATGCTTTAACATAATTTTGTCTTTCTTTTTTTGTAATAATATTAATTACGCCACCGGTGGCTTCGCTGCCATACAAGACCGAACCGCCACCACGAATGACTTCCACTCTCTCAACATTTTCGACGGGAATATCACTTAAATCATAAGTACCCCGTATATTAATCGGCGTTCCATTAACCAATACCAGCGTGCCATTTCCCACGCCGCGAATAACCAATTTACTCGTCATATTCCCCATAGAGGTTCCAGCCGTTCCATAGCCCTGCATCTCAATGCCTGTCATGAATTTTAAAGCTTCATATAAATTTGCCGCCCCGGTATTTTGTAAATCGGCTTCCGTATATACCTCTGTCGAGGCAGCAATATCTACATCTTTCTTTTCGTACCGCTGAGCTGTTACGATCATCTGGTCCAAAGTAAAGTCCGGATTTGATTCAGCTGCTGCATTTGTCACCTGACCCAAAACAGAGCCTGTAATAAGCATGGTCACTAGAATACCTTTACGCAGATTTATGCGTTTATCTTTTCTTTTCATTTTTAAATATCTCTCCTCAAAATAATCATGTTTAATGCAATAAAGCTACTATGGACTATTCAATATAAACTACTACATAAACTACTGCAAACAATTCGCCTGTTATTTATCTTCCCTCCCTATTCCCTTACTTTCTCCATAGTCCAAACACTAATAGCCAGCAATACAGCAACATATGCCAGCATAATCAGCCAGGATAAAGCCGCCGGTTCGCCGCCGCTGGTTATGGCCCTAAGGGCGAAGCTAGCATGGGTCAGCGGCAAAAGTTCCAATACCCAC
>NZ_JBYKYF010000306.1:0-3550 GCF_057736855.1 Sporomusa sp. | reverse complement strand
TCAGTGTCTGGGAGATTTTTGAACTTGTTGTATACCGGGGAACAGTTGCTGCTTTGAATGGCAATAATTCGGGGAAGTTTCCCTAGTTCTTTAAAGCCGATATATACACCAAGCAGCATAGTGCCATTACCGGCAGGAACAACGATATAGTAAGGTATACCTACTTGCTCGTATATTTCGTAGGCCAGAGACTTAGTGCCTTCGAAAAACAATGGGTTATAAACATGGGAAGCATAGTAGGTTGTTTTAGCTGCATGTAAGATGGCTGCGGCTACATCATCACGTGTTCCTGGAACCTTAACAATATTGGCATTGTAGGCACTAATTTGTTTAATCTTACCTGCCGATGTACTCTCCGGTACATAGATATTGCAGGTAATTCCGGCTGCAGCACAGTAGGCGGCAAACGCGGCTCCGGCATTACCGGAAGAGTCTTCGGCCACTTCGGTAATTCCTAGTTTCTTGAGCATATTAACTGTGACAAAAGCGCCTCGGTCCTTAAAGGAACCGGTAGGATGCATATAATCAAGTTTTAAGATAACCTCGATATTGTGCAGTTTCCATATTCTTGATTACCCTTACATGTATCATAATATAATTGAAAATTAACGCAATATAAAATATATAACTTATTTCTTTGGCAAAACTGCAGGTTTTTACTTCTTTTGGCAGAATTCTTTCTAAGGGTAAATCCGTTATCAGCGAGGATAGGGAAGGAGTATTTGTATGAAGGCCATTATACAACTTATACCACTAGCGGAAGAAACACTTGTCGAAGTTTCCGGTATCGGTCCAGTAAACGGATATTTTGAAAACAGCGACATAGATGTTTCAGTAGAAGGTATACCAGATGCAGGTGAGATAAAGTTATCGATTGAACCGCATAATAAAGCGGATTTTACAGCATGTTCCTTTGCTATGCATATTATTTACCAGAGATTGGTTTTAGCGCATTTGGCTAACGGTAGTAAAATGATTATTGTCCCCGATAGTCTGGATGATGATTTGTGTGACACACAGGCCATCAAGGAGTCATTAAAAACCAATGGGGGAATATGGATAGACGGACTTTCTCAAGAGCATATCCAAGAAATCAAAAAATACTGCTCCTTATAAAAAAATAGGAATTTTGTGACGAAAATAACAGAACTCCTGCTAAATTCTGTCGGATTTAGCAGGAGTTCTGTAGGTTTGTGAGAATAGAGTAATGAATGGAAAGAATTTTTTAGGGTAGGTGACAAGCGCGATATAGCAAAAGGATTATAGTGATATATAGAAAATCTTACTATAAGGTGGGCTGTATTATGACTTTAATAGAACAAACACGGAAGATAAATCATCTGCTACAATCATCTGAAAAAGTAGATTACAATAAAATTACAATGCTTCTCAGCGAGTTTATGGCAGCGAATGTGTATCTGGTAGACCGAGAAGGTATAATTCTGGGATATGCTTTGGACCAAGACTTTGAATGTGGCATTATATTAGAAGACATATTAAAACAAGGTAAGTTTCCTGAAGAATATATGAAAATACTGCGACCTGTGCGTGAGACCACCAGCAATATTCGTCTCAAAGAAGGTTGTTGTGTGTTTAGCGAGCAGTTGCAGTGCCCTATTGGTGAAAAATATACCCTGGTAGTTCCTGTTGTGGGTATTGGCAAACGGTTGGGGACATTGGTTATTGCCAAGTTTCATGTTGAATTTACCGAAAATGATCTAGTATTAGCTGAGTATGGAGCTACCATGCTTGGTATGGATCTGCTCCGGGGTAGGGTGGATAAACTGGAAGAAGAAACTCGTAAGAGTACTATCGTTCAAGTTGCTTTAAATACGCTTTCTTATTCCGAGCTTGAAGCAGCAAAGATTATTATTGATGAACTTGAAGGCAATGAAGATTTGATTGTGGCCAGCAAAATTGCTGATCGTGAAAAAATCACCAGATCGGTTATTGTTAATGCTTTGAGAAAACTCGAAAGCGCTGGTGTCATCGAATCTAAGTCTCTGGGTATGAAAGGTACAAATATAAAGATTCTTAATGAACAACTCATTAAAGAATTAAAAAAGAGAAAATACTAAGTCTCGTTCTTGCCGACAGGCTATAAGTTAGTATACCCCCGCAAACCATATTGGCACTTTCAAAATCAATATGCCAATGAAATTGTTAATCAGAGGTAGTTTTCTACATATAGTACTTGGTAAATATTACATAACGCTGTTAGAGCAGGCCAAAGTGTAAACTATAGGTAAAGGTGTAAGAATTTCTACAAAAAAATTGATTAGGCAATCGACAGTTGCCTGTCTTGTCATACTTTTGTCATAAACCCATATTATGATAGGATTAGTAAATAAAGGGGGTATGCGTTATGAAACCTTTAATAAAAAAGACGATTACGTATTCAATGCTTGGCTTATTGCAGGTCGGCATGTTCTCTTCGGTAGCTGCGGCAGCGCCTAGTCCTTTACTGAATAATGATTCACAACACATCGTATTTCTACATCGTGATGATCATCGTGGTCCACACCGTGATCATCGCGGTCCGCATCATGATGATCGTCGTGATGCTGAGCGGCGACGTATCCATGACGAACGTATGCGTAAAGAGAAGGAGCGTCATGAGCGGGAAATGAGACGGCGCCCCCATGAAAGTCACAAAGAATGGCGCAAACGGCAAGAACGGGAAAGAAAACGCCATGAGCAGGCAATGCGCGAAATTGCCGCATTGTTGATTGGTATTGCGATTGGCTCAGCCAATAATAATTAGAAAAAATATACCTTGTAAAGATTAAAATCCCATGTAATTACACACGGGATTTCGTTTGGGATTTTACAGATCAAACTGCTCAATAATGCCGCAGGCGAATTCTTCAGCCATCATTAGGGCCTGGCATTCGATTTTGTTGAAGATATCAATGCTCCTGATGTAATTTTTGTTAAGCTGAGCAACAGCTTCATCTTTTGTCAATGTTAAATGTTCGTTCCACATTTTTTTCATGTGTTTTTGCGACCAGCACGGATTGATGTGGTTTAAAAAATAGGCGATTCTTTCGGCATTTTCATACCATTTTTTTTCGGCAGCTGCCACTGCATTGTTGTTGCCAGCCTTTGCTGCCTTGACCAGGTCGGCAGCGATAGTAAGATGATCTCTAAGTAAGCGTCTAAATTCAGCGGCAATTCTTGGCCCGTAAAATTCCCGAAATAGTCTCGCAAAATCATCGGCATTACGAAGCAGGCGATTGGTGGTAGCTTCCAAATCAGGCGAGCTAAAAGCAATACCGGTGATAACCATTCTTGTCCAGTATACATGTTGCAGCCATAACAGGCGCAGGCAGTCCCGTACATAAATGTCGGATGGTCTGCTCATAATTTCGTTGCAATAAAAGTGTTCGGAATTCCCGCTAACATGATTAGACATAGGGGCCTCCTTTTTATAACTGTGCTGCTACATAATATGCGCTTAGCCTAGAAAATGTCATAGTAATTCCTTACAAAATGAAGGGCGTGTCGCAAAACGTTTATGGAAAAAACGTCTTGTGACACGCCTCTTTTT
>NZ_JBYKYF010000305.1:0-3555 GCF_057736855.1 Sporomusa sp. | reverse complement strand
ATTATTTAGTCTAACATCACAGGTCATTAACAAACGAATACCTCGCATCCATTGGTTATGACGATATAGCCAAAAGATACGAGGTAATGCACTCAAACTATTGAACCGCCGTATACCGAACGGTACGTACGGTGGTGTGAGAGGTCGGCTACTCAACTAATGGGTAGCCTCCTACTCGATTTTCTTTTAATGCTTGTTATGGCAACCACACGTACATTGATCATCATGATCAACAAATTTGATAGAATCAAGCTGGACTTTAACTTGACTCTTAATATGGTCAATATACCGGCGGCGCAGATCAGCTTGCTCAGCACGTTCACTATCAGTAAGTCCGACTTCACGGCTTTTTCTGGCCAGTTCATTGATTCTGGCAATGGTTTCTGCTGTTATCATAAGTGATTCCTCACTTTCGCTATGATATTTAGATAGCAGGATGAATCGTTGCTATATGTTAAAAATACTAACAAATTATTGACAATTGTGCAAGTTAGAATAAAAATAGAAATTAAAGGAAAATTGTTATAAGTTAAATCCAAACCATTATGTTTTAGCCAGCGTAGTAGTGGTATTTATTGTATTGTTGTTTGGCTGCAGCTTTCCTCACAATATCTCCTTTGATGGATAATTTACAGAAAGGGTGAGAGATAGGTATGAGTAAGTGGCGTTGTAATGTATGTGGTTACATACACGAAGGCGAAAAACCACCGGCAGAATGTCCGGTTTGCGGGGTCGGACCAGAAGAATTTGTGGTTGTGAGCGAGCAAACCGAAAATAAGCAAGCAAAAAAGCGTTGGAAATGCACAGTATGTGATTACATTCATATCGGTGATAACCCGCCTGATAGATGCCCGGTATGTGGAGTTGGTCCTGAGTTATTTGTTTTACTGCTGGATGAGATGGTTTCACTTACCAGGGAAGCGATAGCTGAAGCCGGAATAGATACCGCTAATTCGGCAATGGATAAAATCAGTTACGGCCTGTATATCGTTACCTCGGTTAAGGATAATACTATTAATGGGCAATGCTGCAATACCGTGTTTCAGTTAACCAGCAAGCCGCTACGGGTTTCTATTTGTCTTAACAAACGCAATCTGACTCATCAGTATGTCTTGGACAGCGGCGTGTTTGCTGTGTCTATGTTAGGAACCGGGCAAATCGATGCGGTTAGGCGGTTTGGCTATCAATCAGGTCGGAATACCGATAAATTTGCTGATATTGAATACCTCGTAGGACAGAATGGCTGTCCTATTCTCACAAATTGTATTGCCTATATTGAAGCCAAAGTGTTGCAAACAATTGATGTAGGAACCCACACCCTGTTTGTTGCAGATGTGACTGCCGGTAGACTGGTAGCAAACGAGGAAGCACTGACATATAGTCTTTATAAGAGCCAAAAAGGATGATAGAAGGCGTAAGTAAGAATGTAAAATGAGGGTGAGAATATTGTATGAGCTAATTATTATTGGTGGCGGGCCAGCAGGAATGACGGCTGCCGTATATGCGGCACGCAAGCGGATGAATGCCTTAATCATTACCAAAGAGTTCGGCGGACAGCCGATGTGGACCATGGATATTGAAAATTATATGGGATATCAGTTTGTAACCGGACCAGAGCTTATGGAAAAGTTTGATGAGCAAGTACGAAAATTTCCGATTGAAATAAAATATGAAGAAGTTACCAAGCTTGCCGTTAATGAAGATGGAACTTTTAAGGTAACCAGTGATGGAGGAGAATATCAGGCTTTAACCGTCATTGTTGCTTCTGGCAAGCGGCCACGCCGTCTGAATGTACCGGGTGAAGCTGAATTTACCGGGCGGGGTGTCAGTTATTGCGCTACTTGTGATGGACCGCTGTATGAAGGTAAAACGGTAGCGGTTATCGGCGGCGGCAATTCGGCATTGCAGGCAGCCATTGAAGTTAGCCCGATTGCCGAAAAGGTATATCTTATATCACTTTTTGGTTATAATGCAGACCTGATTGTTATTGAAAAACTTAAAGAACTTAAGCGTCCGGTTATCGAGTATATGGGTTATACAACAACAGCCATTAAAGGTTCGCAAACGGTAGAAAAGCTAGTTATCGTCAATAATGAAACCAAAGAAGAAATCGAGCTTGCTGTGCAGGGGATTTTTGTCGAAATCGGCTTAGAGCCAAATACCGAATTTTGTGAGGGTTTACTGGACTTTAACCAGTACCGCGAAATAAAAACTGACTGCCGGACTCGTACCCAAATACCGGGCTTGTTTGCTGCCGGTGATGTTACTAACGGTCCTGACAAGCAAATTGTCATTGCTGCTGGCGATGGTGCTAAAGCAGCGCTGGTAGCTTATGAATACCTGCTGCATAACCGCTTAAAATCTCAGTAGATAAATAAAGGGCGCAAGCCGACACTTGCCTTTGTGGCAGGTGTTATTTCTTTTTTATAGATTTACTTGGCTTTTATGGAAAAATGAGTATAATATTATTCATACCCTTTACTAGAATACGACTTTTATTGGAGTGTGAGAATGTGAAAATTGTTATAACAATTGTTGGAAAGGACAGAGTAGGCATTATTGCTATGGTTAGCAATATTTTGGCGGAAAACAATATTAATATCCTTAATATCAACCAAAACATACTTGATGGATTTTTCAATATGGTTATGCTTGTTGATATGAGCCAAGCTAGCATTAGTTTAAAAGAATTAGGTCAACTGTTAAATGAAAAAGGTACTGCTATGGGGCTTGATATTAAAGCACAGCACGAGGATATCTTTAACATTATGCACCGCGTGTAGTCGTAAGCTTGGAGGTATTATAGATGTTTACAATGCAGGATGTTAATGAAACCAACCGTATGATAGAAGAAAATAAGCTGGATATCCGAACCATTACAATGGGTATCAGTCTGCGGGACTGCGGGCATCCGGATATTAAGGTTCTTTGTCGCAATATATATGACAAAGTGACCCGTACGGCTGAGAAGCTGGTGCAGACAGGTGAAGATATTGAGGCTGAATATGGCATACCGATTATTAATAAACGCATTTCGGTAACTCCTATTGCTATTGTTGCCGAAAGCTGCCGGGCTGACAGCTATGTGGAGGTGGCCCAGGCATTAGATGCAGCCGCTAAAGAAGTGGGGGTAAACTTTATTGGCGGTTTTTCCGCACTTGTAGAAAAAGGTTACACCCATGGCGATCACATATTGATACGTTCTATTCCCGATGCATTGGCGATAACCGAGCGGGTATGTTCCTCAGTAAATGTAGGGTCAACAAAAGCTGGAATTAACATGGACTGTGTCCGCGAAATGGGTGAAATTATTAAGCGTACGGCTGAACTCACCAAAGACCGGGATGCTTTAGGCTGTGCCAAACTGGTAGTATTTGCTAATGTGCCAGAGGACAACCCGTTTATGGCAGGTGCTTTTCATGGTGTGGGTGAGCCTGAAACCACTATCAATGTAGGGGTATCAGGGCCTGGGGTTGTTAAACGGGCGCTGGAAGATGTACGCGGGTGCGATTTTAGTACTGTGGCCGAAACCATTAAACGTACTGCCTTTAAAAT
>NZ_JBYKYF010000304.1:0-3592 GCF_057736855.1 Sporomusa sp. | reverse complement strand
GGATACCCCGATAATTCCAGGATCGGCCAACGGATTGCTAAATATGCCTTGCATAACAGCTCCTGAAACTGCTAGCGCCGCCCCCACTAAAAGCCCTACCAGCATACGCGGCAGGCGAATATGCCAGATAACCGAAATTTGTTCTTGCGTAATATCTGCTGCCGCGATACCGGGTAAATGTAACTGTTGGCCAATAATAGCCAAGGTGGCATTGATAGGTACGGTTACCTGTCCCCAGGCTAACGAACATACACTTACAACAATCAGCAGGATTCCCATCCCGCAGAAAAACATTACTTTACTTTTAACCCTGCCTATCATCTTATCTTATCCTTTTTATTATTTCATACCTATCATTTTAGAAAGAGTATTTAACTCCCAATACGAAATGGCGGGATGTCATGGGGTAGTTGCCCCGTTTACCGCTGCCGTCAGAAGCAATGCTAGAGTTCAACTCATATGCTTTATCTCCTAAATTATAGATATTGAAATAGATACTGGCATCTTGCGTCATTTTATAATTAGCAGATAAGTTCCATACCCAGTAGTTGCTGTCAACGAAATAATTTTTATCAAGACCTGTTGCACTCTGACCGTTGACATTCACATCTAACTTAGAATCCGTATAACCTACTTTTACTCGATAGCCATTAGGCTGACTATTTTTGCGATCGCGTGTATAACCGGCATTATCACGATTTTCCTTAATATTTACATAGGAATACCCCAGTTCGGTATAGTAGTGCTCCGACAACTTATGCTTAACATCAAGTTCGAAACCGCGTTTCTTTTGTTCGGCAATATTACGTACCTTTGAATTCCAAAATTCGTCCCAGTCCCAGTCAATAGCATTGGTCAATTCACTGGTAAAATAATTGGCAGTTACCAATGTATTATCATCAAGTTTTTTATTCACTCCGACACTAATTACATGACCTTTTTCCGGCTTAAGATTAGGATCTCCTTTTGCCCATGAACCATAAGCTGGGTAGTCCAAATCATAATACAAATCATCTAGAGTTGGTGCCTTAAATACTTTATTGTACGAGAAGTAAATATCGGTATCGCTGTCAGCACTATAGTTCACATTCACTTTGGGAGTCGTCTGTCCACCAAACTTGCTGTGGTGATCATAACGCACGCCTGGTGTCATTGTCCATTTGTCGTCTAACTTAAAAATATCCTGCAAATAGATTGCTGTATTAGTAACTGATTTATTGGTATAATTTTCGGTCTCTTGATATTCATCCTGATATGTATTTTCCAAAACTTTTCCTTTTTCCCAGTCGACGCCAGCAATCAGTTTTTGTTTTTCATCCAGTTGCCAGCCCGTCTGATAGGCAAAACCCTGTACCCTACTTTTATACGTACCATAAAATCCCTGGCTTGCATAGTTGGCATATATTCGGGCAAAACCCGCTACAGCTTTCTGCTTATTGAAATCATAAGTCAATGCCCAGTTATTTGATAAACTTGTCAAATAATCGAAAGGCCCGTTAGGAGAACTAACTGAAACAGGCCGTCCACCTTCATCATTCCAATGTTCAAAATTGAATGTAAGAGAACGGTTGTCATCAATCTCTTTATCCAGCCGCATAGTAAAGCCTTCGCCCTCATAACGGGAATTAGGCCAGCGATAACTGTCCCCTTTATTGCTGCCGGGTGTTAAATCAGGATTAAGTACATTGTATTTCGCATAATCCTGTTCCTTTTTATTGGCGGTAATGTACCAACTGAAGCCATTTTCGCTGCCCTGAGTACTCAAGCCGTAGTTGCGCGCACCCCAGGAGCCGGCAGAGAAGTCTACCGTAGTTTTAGATTCCGTACCTTTGCGGGTAATGATATTAATGACTCCGCCGACAGCATCAGAACCGTATAACGCACTGGCACCGCCCTTGACAATTTCAATTCGCTCAATATTATCCAGGGAAATAATGGAGTTGAGATCAATACTGGCCCTGCCGCCATTTACTGTACCCTGAGGGCGGCTGATTCTTCGCCCATCAATCATAACCAGTACGCGGTCATCGCCGTTTAAAAAGATTGTCTGACCGGCACCGGCAAACCCTTTGGAAGTAACAATAACCCCGTTAACATCCCGCAGTACATCACCCAAGTTGGCATAAGGTCCATTTTCAATCTGTTCTTTGGAAACAACCGTAACATTGGCCGCCGTTTTCGAGGCTTCTGTCGGTACCCGGTTAGCTGTTACCACCATCGCATCCAGTGAAAATACTTCTTGATTGTCTGTTTCCTCGGCCAGTACAATGCCCGGTATTTGAAAGAGCAACGCACTGGTTACCATAGCACATAGCCATTTGCTTGTTTTTTTATTTTTTTTGCTTTTCATAATTCTTCTCTCCTTGGTTACGCTTTCAGTTTAAAAACCACTGGCAAAATAGTTTGGCAGGCAATAGCCTGGCCTGTCTCCCGTACCTTGGCTGGAACAAAGCGCCAGCGCTGCACAGCAGCCGCAGCCGCTTCGTCCAACAATTCTGAACCACTCGATTGCTGGATAGTTACCGTTCCTACACGACCATTGGGCAAAACTTCAATTTTGAGCACGACTGTGCCCTCAATGCCGGCCCGCCGCGCCTGCTCCGGATAATTAGGCTCGCGGCGTGACAATATCCCCGGCGGAATAACGCCCCCAGCCGTGCCACGACCAGTACCATTGCCACTACCAGTGCCTTGACCCACGCCGGAAGCACCACCGCCAACTGGTGTTCCGCCACCGCCCGCCACTGATGCACTGGCGGCAACAGCATTATTATCAACAGCTACCATCGCCATCTCACTGGTCGCCACTACTGGTACTGGCTGCGTTGATTCAGCTACTGGTGCTGGCTGCACCAGTGTAGGCTGCGGCAAATCAGGCACAGACGGCTGACTGGCCGGAGCTGCCGCTGGTTCGGTATTTGCTAGGAGCGGTCCTTCCGGCCCATCGGTTAACTCCAGTTCAATCAGTGTTTCCGGTATAGGTTCAGATAATAAAGCCTGTCCTGCCAGCCAGCCGGCTCCGGTTAACACAATACTGTGGAAAATTAACGACATAGCCAAAGCTTTTCGCCAACGTGAACCTGCCCCCCAATCCATTACTGACCCTTCCTTTCAGTAGCGATAGCCACCCGTTGGGCTCCCGCTAATTTCAATTCATCAAGGACAGCCACAACTTTACCATATTCCGCTGCTTTATCAGACCGCAGAATAAAAACCAGGTCTCCCTGCTTAGCCATCTCCAGTTTTACCCGTTTTTGCAATAGTTCCAGCGGTATCTCTTCCTGTTCAAACAGTATCCGGCCATCTTTGGTAACGGCAATGGCCACACTATGCGGTTTATCACTCTGCGCGGAAACAGCCTGAGGTAAATTAACAGGAATGGTTTGCTGCTCAACCATATAAAGAGTACTCATAATAAAAAACACTAACAAAAAGAAGATAATATCAATCATGGGAATAATCATCAGCTTGGGCTGACGCTCTGAACGCAAATTACGCAATTTCATGATGTTTCTCCTGTTTGATATGCCCCAGTACCAGCAGGCAAATCTGCTCAACATTAGTAATCATCTGATCCAACCGGTGGTTGAAA
>NZ_JBYKYF010000303.1:0-3625 GCF_057736855.1 Sporomusa sp. | reverse complement strand
GGGAGAATAGGGAGTTGCTGGTTAACAACAAAGCACTCATTTGCATATATGCAGGAGTGCTTTTTATATTTGGATATGCCCAACGTTAAAGTGCATAGAATGCTAGACGAAACCTCGATAATAATTTATGTAAGTGTTTTTAATTGTTAATTGACTTATCATAAATCCTAGAATATACTAAGAATAGTACAAATGAAAACCCACCCACTACTCGCGGGTGGGTTTTTTTGCAAGTATAAGTATTTTAACAGTAAGTAATACTGGTGATTTTATTGCGAAGGAATGATATGTAATGGAACAATATCAAAAACATGGTATAAACCCTTTACTTATCAGCATAGCCACGGGTCAAGATATTGCTAATGTATCTTTACGGCCAACCATTGCCATGCTGCCGGGCAAGTATCCTAAACTTATTTATAAACACATAAAGATACTTAATAATCATTTTCCTCAATCTATTTTTCGTTTAAAATGTAGATTATGCGGCAAACATGGAGATTATGATTTAAGTACGTTAGTGGTTCCAACGACTGTTAATGAGGGTAAAAATAAAATTGAGGAAACTCAAGCGCTTGGTTATTTTCGCTGCAAACATTGTAATTCTGCCGGAGAATGGGAAATGTCTTCTCGTATGCAAGCAATTCTTGCAGGCAAAATAACGGCTGCACTCTCTAATGGTGATAAAAACATACATTCTGATGAAGTTATTTTTGGTGAAGCATTAATCGATAAAGTTTTTGCACCACGCTGGGGAAGCGATGCAGAGAACTATTTTTTAGAGAAATTAAAAACAACACCAGATGATGCCTATCTTTGGAATCGTTTAGGCAATACATACTATAGAGGTAAACGTCCTGAATTAGCTGCAGTTGCTTATGAACAGGCATTGCTTAGGGATATGGGGCAGGTAGAGTCGCACTTTTCTTTAGGCCAATTACTTTTTGATTGTGGTGAGTTTGAGCAAGCAGCAGAACACCTTAGACAAGTACTAGTTTATAGTCACCAATATAAACATTTGGAAGCATATAGCCTTAGGGAACTTATTGTAGGAACGTTAACACTATTATTTGCTATTTACAATAAAAGTGACCGTAAAATTGATATATTACCAAATCCTACTAGTTTGAAATTTGCTCATTTTGTTAAAAGTGAAATTGCGGCGACAGCAGAACTTGATTTTGAGATAGACCCGAATCGGAAAGAAACTCTTTATCCGCTGGCTGAGCTATATTTAGGAATAAGGCGGATGGAGTTACCACCTGGGGAACGGTTAGCCATGCCTGCCCGCTCATCTAAAGCCAGATGGCCAGTTTCACACAAAATTAATAAACAGAAGCCTCCCAAAAAAAATAAAAACAAGAAGAAAAAGTAATAGGAATCATGCACCTTTTCATGAAGGTGTTCTTTTTTTACATTTTGCATGACTTAATGGAAGCCGTGTTTCTTATGTAAGAAAAACGGAGAAATAGCCTTTGAGAGAAGGATTTAGCCTTATTATGTTGAATACTTAATATCGTGTTAACAGTATGTACACTTGCATTATAATTTTGTATAGTCTAAATGGAGTTATTTTAAATATGGAGGAAAATGGAATCATGGATTTAAAAAGTAATATTGTTAAAAAAGGCTCTACACGGGCAGCTCACCGTTCTTTGTTTTATGCTATGGGCTACACTCCCCAAGAATTAGAAAAGCCAATGATTGGTATTGTTAATGCCTTTAATGAAATAATCCCGGGTCATATGCACCTTAGAGATGTTGCTGAGGCAGTAAAGCTAGGTGTAGCTGCGGGAGGCGGAATGCCAGTTGAATTTCCGGCCATTGGTATCTGTGATGGTATTGCCATGGGACATGATGGAATGAAATATCCACTCCCAAGCCGCGAACTTATTGCCGATTCTATCGAGGCTATGGCTATCGGTCATGGATTTGACGGCTTAGTACTTATTCCTAACTGTGACAAAATTGTGCCCGGTATGCTTATGGCGGCAGCCAGGTTGAATATTCCTTGTATCGTTATGAGCGGTGGTCCTATGATGGCAGGCCGTTATCAAGGTCGGGATATTAGTGTTAGCAATATGTTTGAAGCAGCCGGAATGTTTGAGTCTGGTAAAATTTCTGCCGATGAATTGGATAAGATGGAAAAAGCAGCATGTCCGGGATGTGGCTCTTGTGCAGGTATGTTTACTGCTAATACTATGAATTGTATGGCAGAAGCACTAGGGCTGGCGCTTCCTGGTAATGGTACCATTCCAGCTGTTCAATTTGGTGCACGCCGTATGATGGCTAAACAAGCTGGTCAAATAGTTGTTAATTTGGTGAAGCAGAACATAAAGGCTCGCGACATCCTAACCCGCAAAGCATTTGAAAATGCTATTGCTGTAGATATGGGGATTGGCGGATCTTCAAATACTGTGTTACACCTGACGGCAATTGCGCATGAGGCTGGTATAGAATTGCCCTTGTCCTTATTTGATGAAATTAGCAGCAAGACTCCTTATATTACTAAGCTAAGTCCGGGAGGAACCCATCATATTCAAGATTTAAATGAAGCAGGCGGAATTTCGGCAGTAATGAAAGAGTTGGCTAAGTTAGGTCGCATTCATACCGATGCGTTAACTGTATCAGGTACTGTCAATGATAGAATTAAGGATGCTATTATCATGCGTCCTGATGTAATTAAATCCGTAGAAACACCTTACCGCAATACCGGTGGAATTGCTATTTTGAGTGGTAATTTGGCTCCTGATGGTGCCGTAGTCAAAGAAAGTGCAGTTAAAGAAGATATGTTGTTTTTTGAAGGAACTGCTAGAGTGTTCGATTCGGAAGAAGAAGCGATTGAGGCAATCATTGGCAAGAAAATCAAGGATGGAGATGTTGTGGTTATTCGTTATGAGGGGCCAAAGGGTGGGCCAGGTATGAAGGAAATGCTTAACCCGACAGCCGTAATTGTAGGTATGGGCCTTAAGGTTGCCTTATTAACAGACGGAAGGTTCAGTGGCGCGACACAGGGGGCATGTGTTGGGCATATTTCTCCAGAAGCCATGGAGGGAGGTCCTATTGCGCTTATCCAAGATGATGATATTATTACTATTGATATTCCTGGACGCAAGCTTACGCTTAATGTGAGTGACGAAGAACTGGCAAGAAGAAAAGCAGCCTGGGTACAACCAGCTCCGAAAGTTACGAGTGGATATCTAGCTAGATATGCTAGGTTGGTGACATCAGCCAATACAGGTGCTATATTAAAGTAATTACCATAGAAGGTTATAGAGGCGGAATTCTGAACCAGTATGTAAGATAAATAGCAAAGCGATGGTTTGATTTACGGAGACAGCAAAAAAGTCTGTCTCTGTTTTTTGTTTATTCGCAATTATATGAATAATAATTGACATGCTGGGAGATGATATGTTAAGATGAAAAAAACTATCTTTATTTGTTAGAGGTACGCAGTCAACAGGTATTGACATGTTACAAATACCGTGTTAACATATAAAAGCTGTCAACATTTGATGGCAGTATTAATTAAAAAAATATATATTGACACAACCTCAAGGTTGTGTTAATATATAAAAGCTGTCGCTGATGCGGCAGTGGCAAATGTGTTCCCTGAAAACTGAAC
>NZ_JBYKYF010000302.1:0-3656 GCF_057736855.1 Sporomusa sp. | reverse complement strand
CAGTTCCAGTTGTAGAACTGGTTACCCCAACATTTATTATAGAGCCTAAAAAAACCGCTTACCTTGAAGATAAGCGGTCAGTATCTTTCAATCAATACAGTTCACTTTATTAAACCATAGCGGCCGCAAGTTTAGCTCCTGATTCTTTGCATTTAGCAAGACCCGTGTCATCAGAAGTATTCTGAAAGTCTTTACTTTCCACTGCTTAAATAAACGGCTCCATTTCTTAATTCTTACAAAACTTCATTCCCCATGGATGGGCGCCGCTTACTAGCTGATCCTGTGTGCTCTTATGAGATTAAGCTTGGTTTTTACGCTTAGCGATATCTGCAGCCGCAGTAAAAAGTACATCAGTAGAAGAGTTAATAGCTGTTTCGGCAGAGTCTTGTAAAACACCGATAATAAAACCTACCCCCACTACTTGCATCGCAATATCATTATTGATACCGAAAAGAGCGCAGGCCATCGGAACAAGCAAAAGGGACCCACCTGCTACGCCGGAAGCACCACATGCACCAATAGTAGACACCACACTAAGCAGCAGAGCCGTCCAGATATCTACGGAAATCCCTAAGGAATGTACCGCTGCTAAGGCAAGTACGGAAATCGTTACTGCGGCACCAGCCATGTTAATGGTCGCGCCAAGAGGGATAGAAATAGAATACGTATCAGGATCAAGACCTAGTTTTTTACAGAGAGCAAGGTTTACAGGAATATTGGCAGCCGAGCTGCGCGTAAAGAAAGCGTAAATACCGCTTTCCCGTAAGCAGGTAAAAACTAATGGATATGGATTGCTGCGAATTTTCCAAAACACGATAATCGGATTGATAATTAGAGCAACTACCAGCATGCAGCCTAAAAGCAGAATTAATAACTTGCCATAACCGATAAGAGCTTCAATACCATTTTGCGAGATAGAATCCGCTACTAGGCCAAAGATACCTAACGGAGCAAATTGGATAACCCAACGCACCACTTGCGATACAGCATCAGATAACCCTTGAAGAACTTGTTTGGTGGTGTCACTGGCACGACGAAGCGCGATACCTAAAACGATACTCCAAGCAAGAATACCAATATAGTTAGCATTCAGTAATGCATCCACTGGATTTGCAACCACATTCAAAACAAGGGTACGCAATACTTCAACAATACCATTGGGTGGCGTCAGATCTGCCGCATTCGCAGCAAGCTTGATTTCAACTGGATAGAGGAAGCTTGCGACCACAGCAATAAAGGCTGCCGAAAACGTACCCAACAGATATAAAAATATAATAGATTTCATATTGGTTTGTGTACCTTGCTTGTGACTAGAAAGAGCACTCATAACCAGGATTAACACCAGTACTGGCGCTATAGCTTTTAACGCACCAACAAATAAAGTGCCTAAAAGAGCTACCCTACTAGCAAGAGTTGGCATATACAAGGCAACAAGTAGACCTAGAATAAGACCAACAAGTATCTGCTTGACCAAGCTGATTTTACTTATTGCAGAAAATAAGGTTTTGAACACGCCAAAGACAACTCCCATTTCTATAATTTTGTCTCTTTAATAAAAATAAACATAGCAAAATTACATAATATATTCCCATAACAAAGAGCACGTACACTATTATAATACTAATTTTGTATTTCGTCAATGTACAAAGATTTCTTTTGCATGTATAACAAAGGCAAAATTTGTTATTGCAAATTAGTTCTGTAAATCTTATATACTATGATTTGATTACCTTCAATAAATTCATGATGATTGCAACTACCCCACCGGCAATAAGCGGTCCAACCGCTAATCCGCGCAAAAAGCAAACACCGACAATGGTGCCAATTATTAAAGCAGTCGTAGTCTCAGGCGACGTTTTCAAAAAATATAGTCCTTGGGTTGCCACCCAGGATACCGTAACCCCAATAAGAATGGCAATCAGACCAGACTGTGTTTTGAAAACAAGCATCATATCATCGGTGGAAATCTGACCAGTTGCTATCGGCACTAACACCGCCATGGTCAAAATAGTAATGCCAATGTTGATTCCATAGTTCTCGATAAAAGGAAACCATAGTGCCAATCCCATGCATTTGATTATCAAGAGTACCAAAACAGCTATAGATACGGAATGATTATTCCCAATCATCGCTAATACGAGAATAATTAAAAGCGGAATATTATCCCAATTCATGCTTCACATCCTATGTTAGTCAAAACTTATGTTACATAATACTTGGTTACAAACGTGCTCGAAGATGCCTCTACATAGTCTTCCAATTCACCAACATGGATATTCCCCATCTCCGCTTCGGCGTGATCATCAAATTAAAATAACCCCCTGTCAAAAAGGGACAGGGGTATCGTAAGTGCATAGTCAATCTATATATATTTACCATTCATTTTAATTTATATAGCTGGGTACTATAATTATCGGAGGTGATACTATGAAAAATGAACGCCGGAACGAAAATAATGTACAATGCCGCAATGAGAAAAACCGCAAAAATCTCGAATTTGCTCGTGAATTATCTAAGGTTGAAAAGCGCCATAAGGAAAAAGATTGCGGTAAGTGCTAACGGTTTCAATTCATTAGTGTCACACCCATTATGTTTCATTCCAAAAGGGCAGCGACTATGTGTCGCTGTTCTTTTATTTTTAGAGTAAGAGAAGACCATACATACAAAAGGCGCATAACCCGTTTAGGCTATGCACCTGCTTTCGCATTTCCTTAGCTGAACAGGCGTATGAGTCTTAGCAAAAAACTCTCCCGCAACTGTACAGCGTCCTCTGGACAAAGTTCCTGACAACAGTAACAGCGTATGCAGTTCTCATAGTCAATCACAACCTTTCCGTCAGACAACCGCATCGCCTTGGGCGGACAATGCGCAGCACAGCGTCCGCAACCGATACAATTCCCAGCAATCTGCGGCTTAGCGGTTAACTTGGCCCGACCCAGGCGAGCTGCCCATGCAGGCACCCGGTCTTCCAACGACGTTAGGCTGCGAGGTCCGATAAACTGCAATCGTACATCACGAGCATTACCCACCAGAGTAATTCCCGTTAATGGCAGTGTAAGACCTGCTTTCAGCGTGAGTGAAGTAAGCGGTAGTTCCTCAGGATTAAAGCCCATCATCTCAGAATCGCCAACAACCGGTACAGCTCCCAGACTCTTCACCTTGCGGATAAGCGCCCTTATTAATTCGGGATGGGTGGTTACCGCTTTTTCCGGCGGTACTCCCTCCAGTATATTGGGTTTGATAAGCACCCGATCCCCAGACTTTGTCCAATTGGACAAACCGCCCAACAAATCTAACGCCTCACTGAGTCCTTGTTCTACTTCTGTATAAGTATAGGTATCCACCTTAACCGCCGCGACTTTCACCATCATTCACCTCATAATCACGTGTCACACCATTTTGCTAACTGTTAGGAATAGTCAGTACAGACCCTTTCTAACTAAGAACTGCTTTCATTGTAGCACAACTTATAACGCCAGCAAAACCGTTCCTTGGTGTAACAAAGAGGTGATTACATACTCTTGCCCTCATATTGAGCTTCCTGTAAAATGTTGGAATTAGGCATAAAGCGTCACTTCTGTGCATTTTTTTGTAAAATAATTGTTGGGGTAACCAGTTCTACAACTGGAACTGCCTCAACATTTTTTTGCAAAAAA
>NZ_JBYKYF010000007.1:19310-27714 GCF_057736855.1 Sporomusa sp. | reverse complement strand
GGCCCATTTAAAGATATGTCCGCCAGTAACAGCTTTACGCCACAGACGCTCTAACCGTACAGGCGCAAAGCAGTAACCAATAAGCCGTCCATTCTGATCTTTTGCGATAATTGCTGCTTCCGGCTCAGCGCCATAAACCAGACTAAATACATCTTCCATCGCCTGCGGTTTGGGCAACCGGCCACCACAATGGTGCAGCACGCTGTCCAAAAAACTTTCGGTAAACAGGCTGGCAATGGCCGGGATATCAGCCGGAACAGCCCGGGTAATCAAATAACTGTCCATGTCATTGTGATTTACAAATAGGGCGCGAAGATCGCGCCCTATTTGTATTACCTCCATATAGCCTTCCACCAGAATATAAACGAAACTACCATGTTGCCATACCTTATCCTTATATATGGAATGCGCAAATCCTCATTGCCTGACAGCAATGTTCCCTATTTCCTTAGTTATCAAACAACTTACTTACAGACAGTTCGCCAAAAATACGAATAATGGCTTCCCCTAACAGCGGGGCAACAGACAATACTTTGATTTTAGGATGCTGCTTTGTTTCTGGCATCGGGATGGTATTTGTCACAATAAGTTCAGTGATATTAGAGTTTGCAATACGCTGTACTGCCGGGTCGCTCAAAACAGCATGAGTACAGCAGGCATATACCGCTTTAGCTCCCATTCTGGCCAAGGCATTAGCACCTTCGGTCAGTGAACCAGCGGTATCAACAATATCATCAACAATAACAGCAGTTTTACCTTCAACACTGCCGATAAGGTTCATAACTTCGGCAACACCAGGAGCCGGACGACGTTTTTCAATAATGGCTATCGGTGCATGCATTCTGTCAGCAAATTGTCGCGCTCTCGACACGCCGCCTAAGTCTGGAGACACCACAACCAGATCTTCCAGATTCAAGGACATGATATACTCAGCCAATGTTGGTACTCCAGGAAGGTTATCCACCGGGATATCAAAGAACCCCTGAATCTGTCCAGCATGCAGATCCATGGTAACAACGCGGGTAGCACCAGCTACCGTTAACAGGTTAGCCATAAGTTTTGCTGAGATAGGTTCACGACCACGCGTCTTTCTGTCCTGACGGGCATAAGCATAGTAAGGAATGACTGCTGTAATATTTCTCGCCGAAGCCCGTTTAACGGCATCAATCATAATTAATAATTCCATGATATTATCATTGACTGGCGAACTTGTCGGCTGAATAATAAATACATCGGTGCCGCGCACACTCTCGTCAATCATAACTTGAATTTCACCGTTGTTGAACCGGCCGACAAAAGCATCTCCCACTGTCAAGCCAAGATACCCGGCGATCTCCTGGGCTAGCACCGGATTGGCGTTGCCACTGAATATTCGTAATCGTTTTTTATCCATTGTTGTTATTACCTCCGCTTTTTTTCCGCCCAGCCTTCGATATTATTTTGGCGGGCGCGTGCTACTCCCAGAGAACCAGGGGGAACATTTTTAGTAATAGTAGATCCTGCCGCTACATAGGCACCCTGTCCAATAGTAACCGGTGCCACCAAATTTGTATTACAGCCGATAAAGGCGTCATCTTCAATCGTAGTGCGATGTTTGTTTTTACCGTCATAGTTTACTGTAATAGTGCCTGAACCAATATTGACTCCGGCCCCCATATCAGTATCACCAATATAGCTAAGATGGGGAATCTTGCTACCTTTACCAACAACAGTATTTTTCACTTCTACAAAGTTACCAATTTTAACGTCATCTTTCAGGTCAGTATTCGGCCTTAAATGGACGTACGGACCAATCGTCACATGATTGCCAACAGTACAATCATGCGCATAAGTAAAGTGAATAATACTATCATTGCCAACAATTGTATTGGTCAGACGGCTGTTCGGACCGATCGCGCAATTGGCACCAATCTTGCTGTTGCCTTCAATCCAGGTAAAAGGATAAATGATGGTATCAGGTCCGATTTCTACCTGAGCATCAATAAACGTACTATTCGGGTCCATAATAGTAACGCCATTTTCCATGAGCGACTCCAATTTGCGGCGTCTAATAATGCGTTCAGCTTCTGCCAGCTGAAGGCGCGAATTAATTCCTAGAGTCTCGCGATAATCAGCAGCGCTCACTGCCCACACTTTCTGACCCTGATTGTTTAAGATGGAAATAACATCGGTCAGATAGTATTCGCCTTGTGCATTATCACAGGTCAAACCATCTAGCGCTTTAAGCAGCGGCTTTGTTTCAAAACAATAGATTCCAGTATTGATTTCTTTCACGGCCAATTCATCCGGGCTGGCATCTTTATGCTCAACAATGTTAACAACCTGTCCGGCAGAATCTCGGATTACTCGACCATAACCAGCCGGATCAGGCATGACGGCTGTCAGTACGGTAGCTGCCGCCCGAGCCTGAATATGCTCCGTATAGAGCGTACGCAAGAGCTCTCCTGTCAACAGCGGCGTATCGCCACAGAGCACCATAACAGTGCCATCAAAACAGGCAAGTTCTTTTCGGGCTTGCATAACAGCATGGCCTGTTCCCAATTGCTCAGCCTGAACAGCAAATTCTGCCTGCCCGTTCAGTGCTTCCATTACACTTTGCGCACCAAAACCAACGATAACGACGCTTTTGGCAGCGCCAGCAAACGCTGCCGCATCAAGCACATGCTGGACCATGGGTTTGCCACCTACCTGGTGCAAAACCTTAGGCAGAGCCGATTTCATCCGAGTTCCCTTCCCTGCTGCCAGGATGATGGCCAACAGTTGTGACATCTATATACCTCCATTCACGACCTAATCTTAACCACGGTAAGTTAGGTCAATTGAAACCAAACAACTATAACGCTTCGACACAAACAGCTAAAATCCTTTAAATAATCTCTACCTTATAACCTTCATGCCGCAGCGAGGTCATAATATGCTCAGTATGAAGGACATCCCGGGTTTCCAGACCAATTTCCACAACGGCCTGCCCCAGAGGCACATGTCGCTCCACCCGGTCATGAGATACATACAATACATTTGCCTGCAGCCTAGCAATATTCGCTAAAAGACATTGCAGGCTGCCCGGTCTGTCAACCACAACGGTTTGCAATCGCACGCGCCGTCCCGCTTTTACTAAGCCACGCTCAATAATGCGGGAGATAAAATTAACGTCAACATTACCACCCGAAATCACACTGACAATTTTGCCTTTAGCCGGAATTTTATCATGCAAAATCGCAGCCAAACTGATGGCCCCTGCACCTTCAACCATAAGTTTAGCCCGTTCTAACAGCATCAGAATGGTACTAGCAATGGCTTCATCATCAATAACCACCATGTCATCAACATACTGATCAATTAAGCCAAAAGTAATATCTCCCGGAACTTTTACCGCAATACCATCCGCAAACGTTTCTGCATCTTTTGTGGACTTAATCGTACGCGCCTTTTTCGACATATACATAGCCGGTGCGCCTTGCGCCTGAACACCATATATCTTTACATGAGGTGCTAATTCTTTTACTGCCACAGCAATCCCAGCAATCAAGCCTCCGCCGCCAACAGGCACCACAATAGCATCGACATCTTCTAAATCTTGCAAAATTTCAAGCCCGATGGTTCCTTGCCCGGCAATAATTGCCGGGTCATTAAAAGCATGAAGGAAAGTCTGACCAGTTTCGTTTTGTATTTCTACAGCCCGGTTGTACGCCTCATCATAAACCTTCCCGGCCAGAACAACCTCAGCTCCATACCCCCGAGTAGCCATAATTTTAGCCAATGGTGCCATTTCAGGCATTACAATGGTGGCTTTAATCCCCGCCTGGCTGGCACCATAGGCAACACCTTGGGCATGATTGCCGGCCGAAGCGGCAATAACCCCGCGTGCCTTTTCCTCCGGGGTTAAATTAGTGATTTTATTATATGCACCCCGGATTTTAAACGAGCCGGTTTTTTGTAAATTTTCCAATTTTAGAAACACTTCATTACCAGTTAATTCACTAAACGTATTACTTTTATCAAGGGTAGTGTGGTGAATGATCCCTTGTAAAGCCTCCCGGGCTTTTTCAATGTCAGCCAGCGTTACCGTTGGTTGGGTATTTATAGACATCCCTTGTTCCTCCCTCTTAAAATCCGAAAAAGCCTCAAGCATTAGCAAGTTTTCTCTGGGTTAACCGGTGTTAAGACCGGTCTAATATCTGTTAATTTAGTATGTTCATCAATATCATGCAAAATAAGTAATGCCAAGTAGTCCTCGACCAATTTATGCTCAGGTTCAGCAGTAGCCACCAACACACCAATCCCTGCCACCTCAGCTCCCACTTCCTGAACCAAATCCACCATACCTCGTGCCGTACCACCTGCCTTCATAAAATCGTCTATAACTAATACTCTAGCACCAGCCGGTAAGGCCCGCTTAGGCAATGACATGGTTTGAATGCGTTTGGACGATCCGGTTACATAGTTAATACTAACCGCCGATCCTTCCGTCACCTTACTGCCACGCCTGACAGTAATCAGCGGCAAATTAAAGGCCCTGGCTACCATGAAGGCCAGCGGAATTCCTTTGGTTTCAACGGTTAAGATATAATCAGGCGATAAATGAGCCAGCCGTTCCATAAATATTTCGCCGACTTTAGCCATAAGATGGGGTGTAAATAATAAGTCCGACATATACAAAAATCCTCCTGGAATAATCCGGTCAGGTTCAGCCAAGCGGCATGCCAGTTCATGTAACAGCTGATTTGCCTCTTCGGCTGGCACCGCAGGAATAAACCGAACACCGCCGGCAGCTCCAGCCACGGTCTCAATCGTGCCTAACCCAAAGTGTACCATAGTGTCTTTGATGGTAGTAATATCTTCACAGATGGTGGATTTAGCAAAGCCAAACAACTCACTAAAATAACTGAGCGAAAATAAATGCTGTGGTCTGTCTACTAACATTTTAGTCAAAGCAGCTACCCGTTCCATTTTCCGTACTTTTTCCATACCTATGTCCTCCACAATCAGGGAAATACCGAATATTTTATCCTTAATTATATTTTTTATTCACATTTCTCTACATAGAGTACAAATCCTGCCCGTATAGAAAAAAATTTTCCAATAGACACTGCATCGGCTAAGCATTAGCGTAAACATAGGCTGTCACCGTATCTTGGTATTTATGCTTTCTTTGTAACATAAAAAAGACTTGGCTTATACCGAGTCCCTTAAGCTGGACTAATTGCTATGCCATCCAGACGCGTTGTAACAGAGCTATAGTCTTTATATTATGAATATAAGAATTTTATACTCTGGAAATATACAAATAAATAAAAAACGCGGAGTATCCGCGTCCTCAACATCCTTGCGAAAAACAATTCCTAACAAGTTCTAAATCACTCGGTTTATCAACATCGATTCCCAATTCAGCATATTGTGACCTAATAACAGCGCCTTTTATCCCCAGAATTTCACTGACACGCTGTTCTACCTCGTTTAGTTTCAAAATCCCTAAAAGAAACTTCATAACAAAAGTCCAGCCTAGTTGGCAACATAATTTAAACGGGTTTTTTCGATTAGCAAACATGCGCTCTGCAGCCTCCATACATTGAGGAACAATCCGGGGATTGACTAGAAAAATATTACCTCCGGTAAATGTCCCTTCCCTTAGGCGCACATACGTTCTTTTGTTTCCAGGAAACCGACGTTCATGATCCTTGCGAGCAACGATCGGATAATAAACATCGGCTTCTACACAAGCACACTGCATTAAAAAATCGTCAATGGCTGCTGGCGTAAGCAACGGAATATCAGCAGTCACCACTAATGTAAGACGTTCATGTCCTAATGCCTTCATTCCCAAACTAATTGTTTCCATGATTGATTTTCCACCAGGTACAATAACTGTCTGTTCAGGAAAGGAACATTTGGCCAGTTCCTCTGCCGGACCGGCAACAAAAATCCTGGAAACTCGCGGGCTGGCCGCAAGCGCCTGGGCTACAAATTCCACCATTGGCTTACCGGAAATATCAATCATAGCTTCATAAGACTGAGAAGTATAGCTGACTAACGGTTCATTATTTGCACCACCAGCCAGGATTATGGCATCATACATTATTTACACTCCTTTAAGAGGTTACGCACGACGACGTTCATTCAAATCCTGCAGCAATGTTTGTTCTGAGTTTTCAATATGCTCACGGGCAATTTGTTGAGCCAAATCTGTATTACGGCTGGCAATTGCCTCCACTAACCGCCGGTGTTCATCTACTGTGTTTTGCAGACGACCTGGATATTGCATAGAAATAGAGCGAAAGCGAGTAAATTGTTCTCGAAGATTATTGATAATACCTACCAAACGATCGTTACGGCTGGCCCTGTACAAAATTTCGTGGAATTGGCCATCGACTTCCACAATTTTTTCGTAATCACCCGCCACCATTAAGTCACTAATCTCAACTAACAGCCGCTCCATTTGCTCCAGCTCGTCTTCGGTAATCCGCTCCACAGCCAGCCCAGCAGCCAATACATCAAGTGCAGTACGTATCTCAAATACTTCATTGATATCTTTGATAGTCAAGTCAGCTACATAGGTACCTCGACGGGGGACCATAACCACAAAACCTTCTAACTCTAATTTGCGAATAGCTTCCCGTACAGGTGTCCGGCTGACACCCAGTTCTTCCGCCAATTGAATTTCCATCAAACGCTCGCCAGGCTTTAACACTCCTGTAACAATAGCCTCACGCAATGTTTCAGCCACCACTTCTCTGAGCGGTTTATAGCTGTCTAATTTAATAGGTACTAATCGCCTCTCCACTTTCACTCCACCTTTAAACTGTTTCTGCTACAAATACTTCAAGCAACCCCTCAGTTATGAGACGTTTAGCAATAGCCTCGGCTTGATCACGGCAACTCACAAGACCAAATACAGTAGGACCGCTGCCTGACATAAGGGCTGCCATAGCTCCATAATTGAGCATATGTTCTTTAATCTGATTAATTTCCGGATACGCTGGAATGGTCACACTTTCAAGCACATTGGCCAGATTAGCGGCCACCCCGCTTAGATTGCCCTCAGCCAGATACTTACACATGACTTCAATATTCGGCCGACGTTCCACCTTATCTGGATTAAACTGCTGATACACCCAAGCGGTAGGCACTGCGATCGCTGGTTTAGCCAACACAACGTAACAAGCTGGCAGCGCCGGTAATGGAGCTAACAGCTCGCCGCGTCCCGTAGCCAGCTTAGTACCATTATATAAACAAAAAGGCACATCAGACCCCAGCTTGGCAGCTAGCTTGCTAAGCTCATCAAGAGTAAAATTGAGCCCCCATAAGGTATTCAATCCTTTAAGCACAGCAGCCGCATCAGCACTACCACCAGCTAAACCCGCAGCCAGTGGAATACGCTTATCCAGTTCAATATGGACACCCTGCCCGGGTTGTGCATATTCCTGAAGCAAAGCAGCAGCCTTATACGCCAAATTACTCTTATCTCCCGGCAAGCCGGGGATATTCACCTTGAGTGTAATATCCCCGGGCTGGCTGGTTAGAGTAACCGTGTCGGCAAGGCTGACAGACTGCATAATCATCGCTACTTCATGGTAGCCATCTGGCCGTTTAAACAGAACATCCAGTGCCAAATTAATTTTGGCGTAAGCTTTCAATGTTAGCATATCCAAATCCTTAATCATCATTAAGCTGCTTTAATACAATCGCTTCTTGCGTTGTCAATATTTTATCAATTTCCAGCAAAATAAGAAGTCGTCCGTTAAACTTACCTACCCCTTGAATATATTTAGCATCAAGAATAAATGCCGGGGGAGGCGGTTCTACATTAGCAGCCGGCATGCGAACTACTTCCGCAACGGCGTCAACAATAATACCAACCGTTTGTCCGCTTACCTCCACGATAATAATCCGGGTATCATCGTTATAATCAGAAACTTGAATTTGGAAACGTTTTCTTAAATCTATTACCGGAATAATCCGCCCCCGCAAGTTGATAATTCCTTCCATAAATGCCGGGGTTTGCGGCAATTTTGTAATAGGAACCAGGCGGTTTATTTCCTGTACTTTAGTAATAGGTAACCCATATTCTTCTTTTGCTAATCGAAAAATTACAAGTTGCAATTCCTGATCAGTAGTTACAGTATTTGTATCCATCCGGAACACCCCCGCAGACAATATATACTACTATATTCTACCTAATTCCGGGTTTTGCCTGCAACTAAGGAATTGCTTTTTTACAATTTTTTCATTATCCTTTTATTCTCATGCCGGCAACTACCAACTCCTCACAATTACCCGTTAGCGTATCCTCGGTTTGTGTCTCACAAAATTTAGCAATGGTTTGGACAACAGTGTCATAGTCTTCGTAAAATATGGCAATCAGATCCCCTGGCTCGCCTTTAGTCAAGGCGGCAGTAACAGCTTC
>NZ_JBYKYF010000007.1:5899-19300 GCF_057736855.1 Sporomusa sp. | reverse complement strand
CTTCCGCTTCATCACTAATGATGGTGATTTGCTCGGGAGGAAGATTGGCTTCGAGCAACCCCCGCCGTATCAACTCTGCTGTTTCACCAGGTTTACGCCCCCGCAAATCCTTATCTTCTTTGATAAAAACAGTGTCAAACCCCTGTCCGGCCACCCGTCCTAGGCTAATAATCACATCATCCCGCCGGTCGCCTGGCGCAGCAATAACACCAATCAGCCGCTTGGCATTAAGTTGGCAAAGTGTGCTTACAAGTGCCCGACAGCCAGCGGGATTGTGCGCATAGTCTACACAAACTTTAAAATTTCCAACATCCATAAGCATGAGCCGCCCCGGGTTTTCACGGAAGCTACTCAACCCTTTACGAATATCAGCCAGTGACAGTCCTTGTGCCCAACAAGCAGCCACCGCAATGACCGTGTTTTGAATGTTGTGGTGAGCAAGGCCGCCTAACGTCAGCGGAACATCCCGGATGGCAATAACCACCTGTTCTTTGTTGCCTTCTGCCAAGTAAATATAGCCATGCTTTACAAAACACGCTTTACCGCCTTCGCCAAGATGCCGACGAACAACAATATTATCCGACTGCGTACTAAAGTAAATGATGGGAGCTTTGGCCCTTGACCTAAGCGCTGCTACCTGAGAATCATCTGCATTTAATAGTACCGCTCCATCTGAACGCACCGTTTCGATGACCAATGATTTTATATAGGCCAAATCATCCAGGTCTTCAATACCATCTTGGCCAATATGGTCTTCGGAAATATTGGTAATTACGCCCACATTGGCAAAGTCGTATCCTAAGCCGCCGCGAATAATACCGCCGCGAGCCACCTCTAACACCGCGACCTCGACGGCAGGATCAGTTAATACCATAGCCGCACTGGCAGGTCCACTCGTATCTCCCGGAAGAACACATTCTTCATTAATATAAACGCCGTCAGAACTGGTCATGCCTGTCTTATAACCGGCTTGCCGGAAAGTATGAGCAATCAGTCTGGTTACCGTCGTTTTTCCATTCGTGCCGGTAATCGCGATAATAGGTATTCGGCCATCAGCACCGGCAGGAAATAAATAGTCAACAATAGCCGCACCCACATCACGGGCCATCCCGCTACTAGGATAAAGATGCATACGGATACCCGGTGCGGCATTGATTTCGATTATGGCTCCGTTGCCGTTAGCTAGAGGCTGGGAAATATGCGGAATAACAAGATCAACACCGGCTACATCCAACCCGATGAGCCGTACTGCCCGCTCTACCTGCCGCATCGTTTCCGGATGAATACAATCAGTAATATCGACGGCCGTTGCCCCGGTGCTTAGGTTTGCATTTTCACGGATGTAAACAACTTGCCCAAGTTCAGGCACAGAAAATGGTGTCAGGTTCTGCCTTGCTAGCGTGAGAATAGCCGCAGCATCAAGCTCCAGCCTGGTCAAAGCCCGGCTATGCCCAAACCCGCGGGCCGGGTCTAAATTAACAATATCGATAAGCTCGGCAATGGTATGTATGCCGTCACCGACAACATGTGCCGGTATACGCTCCGCACCAGCAACCAAGGCACCATTAACAACACATAAACGGTACTGTCGGCCGCTTATATATTCTTCAACCAGTATCCTTTCATCATATTCTGCTGCCAATTCATAAGCCCGTTCCAGTTCCGCATGGGTAACAATCTTGAGCGTAACCCCTTTACCATGGTTACCCCCGACGGGTTTAATAACAACCGGTGCCCCGATAGCGTCAAACGCTTTTTTCGCCTCCTCCAGGCTGAGGACAAGCTTGCCGCGCGGTACTGGTATATTATGTTGTCGAAGCAAAGTATTGGTAAGAAATTTATCTCCGGCCAAATCAACCGCCACCGAGCTTGTCCTACTGGTAATCGTTGCCCAAACTCGCTCTTGGCGGCTTCCATAGCCGAGAATAAGAAAATTGGTTTCGAAATCTGGACGCAAAACCGGGATACCACGCCGGCACGCTGCATCATAAATCGCTTGCGTGCTTGGTCCAAGCTTGCTCTCTTCACCCACTTTTTTCAGCCGTGCAACCAATTCCGGTACATTAAAAGGTTGTCCAGCAAGTACCGCCGTAAGCAGCTGATAAGCTCCCTCAGCTACAGCTAAGCCAACCTGACCACATTTACAACCAAATACAATATTATAAACACCCTGGCGCCCAGCCCCTCGCGTCTTACCAAAACGAGTGGCATACTCCTCACCTGCCAACGACTGAAGTTCAAGAGCCACGTGTTCAAAAATATGGGCTAAGTAAGTACCTTCCTGCAAACGCTCGACAAAACCTCCCGGATAGCCTCGCGAACAGGAATGCTGCTGTAAGCCCGGCAATAACGATAGTAAGCGGGCGACAAAACCGCTAATGGCATTACTGCTAATATTATCATAGATGCCAATGTCCAGAATTACTTTAATAACCGGACGATAGCTATAAAGGTTAGGACCGACAATAAATCGGGCAGATAGTAACTGCATGATAAATCCCCCTAAGTTAATTGCTAGAGTCAAGCTGTATAGGCAGCCGCGTATTTAAATCAAAGCCATAGCCTGCAGGCAAAATATGCAATAGCACATTGGAAATGGCTACAGGCTGATCTTGATTTGATTCAGAAATGGTGGAATAAACGATATGTTTACCATCAATTATGGTTACCGTTTGCGAACCGATTACCCGACAAAGCCGGTCAGGCCCTACAGCAAGAGCAGTATCCTCGTCAATACCAATCCCTAACACATGCGGATTTTGCGCCACAGCCGCCAGTAAACGGTTAATCCGTCCTCTCTGCGCAAAATGCTGATCGATAACACCCTCACTCAGGAACCCCATACCATGCGCCATGGTTAACGAAGACTTTTTGGGAGTATCATTAGAATGTCCACCTACAATCATCGTCTCACTCATTACGGCTGCCCCAGCACTTGTCCCGGCAATCACAGCTCCCCGTTGAAAGGCAACACGAAGAGCGGCGTCTACTGCCGAACCGCCTAAGATACTGGTCAGCCGTAATTGGTCGCCGCCTGTAAAAAATATGCCAGTAGCTTTTTTTATAATTTCAGCCTGTTCCTGTTGATTTGCGGTTTCCCGATTGGCAACAGCCATAATAGTAACCGAAGCCGCTCCCAAAGAAGTAAATACGGCTTTATATTCATTGCCTACTGCCCGCGGTTCACCAGTAGCAGTAGCAATGACCACAATACGGCTGTCCCGCCCACCGGCCATTTCAATAAAGTGCCGCAAAATCAAACATTTATCTGTTTTATCTTCATGACCGCCGATAATAAGCAAACTGCCTGCTGGTCTGCTAATTGTCTCTGGTTCTTCACTCATTTGTCACAATTCTCCCGTATTATACCTTTACCCCTATTTTTACCATAAATGGCGTCTTTTTATACAAAATGTTACGCTAACCAAATACATTTCCGCGAATATACTATAGCAGAATTTAGGAGAAGCGGAGGTCGAGCCATATGAATGTCAGAATCATCTATTTACCCCAATCCCTCAGTAACATTCAGCTACCTGAAACCCAAGATTACATTAGTTACTGCCAGAATCAACCTGCCACCACAATTGACATAACACCTAGTCCCCGTACAGACAGGACCAGCCCCCGATTATCCAGGGCTAATATCCTGATTGTCAAGTCTCAACGCCAACTCACCTTATTTGATGGCAATAGTCCGTTGCGTCAATACCCTTGTGCTATCGGCAAGCCTAACACGCCAACCCCTCTTGGTAATTTCGCCATTGCCACCAAAATCATGAACCCCGGTGGCGTGCTTGGTACCCGCTGGCTGGGCCTTAATTATGATTCTTACGGTATTCACGGTACTAACGCCCCCTGGCTGATTGGCAAAATGGTGTCAAATGGCTGTGTCCGGATGCACAATCATCATGTTGAGGAGTTATTTGCTTTTGTTACGATTGGTACCCCGGTTTATATTCGGGATTAAATCTACAAGCTGCCCGGTAACCCACCAGACCTTCCTGCACCGGTCTACCATATACTCAAGCAATGCCTTTCGCTCATCATGATCTGGCAGCCACTCCTCCGGAATACTCTCGACAAACTGTTCAAATTGTGCTGGCTGGATATTTTCGATAGCCTGAGCGTATGTATAAAAATTACTGGGTTTAAGATAATATTTCAGTAAAACTCCATAAGCCCGGCGACGATTCAAGGTTATGCTGTCAGTCATATTTTTAAGCATTTCAATATTCCACTTGCCCCGGCGAAATAAATGAGAGTTATCAATGGCATAGAGTTTGTATCCAGTCTGTTCTTTTCGTATTAACAGGTTTTTGCGGTTTTCTGTCCGATCAGGATTATGAAACAGATGGTCAAACAGCATAACTCCGGCCATTTGCTCTTTATTGACTGCCCGGTGCAAATTATATTTGCTGACATATCCAACTCCTTTTAAATACTCACAACCAAAATGCCAGCCTGCCTGCACGCCTGCCGCCATCAGCCGGCGGCTTTTACTAAGAACATCAGCAGAAATCTCGATAAGACCTCCTACAGGAAAACATAGGTTGAGCCAGCGTCCAAATTGGGCCGCCAATAACTCGTTTACTAACACCTTAGCTCCAAGCCGATTAGCAGCAAGTTTAACTACACAAACTTTGGTTTCACCATCGACGGTTTGAGCCCGGAACAGTTGGGGCGAAGTGGCTCCCAACCCAACCGGGCCTATATATTTTAGTGCCCGAAACATCAGTTCAACTCCTCTCGGTTATGGGGAAAACAATACCCAGGGATTTTGTTTCATCCCTGGGCCATTATTTTATCGTTGTGCTCAAACTGATCCAAAACTTCTCACTCTTCGAGCGGAAGTTACGAGTCCCCCAAATTTGTAAGGCAGGGGTGACTTAACTTCAGATAAATCACCCCTACAAAACTTAGCTACTTTATTAACCCTTCGCAGTATTCATATTAATAGAATTACCATTTACAAGCCAGCTAGCAATCCAGCCGGTAGTAATGCCATCAGGTAACAACACTTTATACCAACCAAAAGCCTGCTCTCTAACTGTTAAGATGTCTCCCCGGTTAACTTTAGTGACAACCGGGAAATTAGTACCAGGTCCTGTTCTAATGTTTACGGTGCTGCCGGTAACGGTTACCGTTGTACCATTAGTTGTCGCTATAGTCCCAGCAGTTGGTGTCATAGGGCCAGTTACAATAACATTCTGTTCACCAAACCCCTCGATATTTCCGCCACCGGTTTCAGAAGCCGATACACTATCATCAGTAAATTGGCTGGCACTGACTTTGTCTGAACTTGAGGTGCTGGCAGTAGTGCTTTCGACTATACCGACTTCATCAACAGGACTTAAAGCAAATACATCCATCTCGGTGGTAGTAACCACTCGGGTCCATACTTTAAGTACGATAGTAACATGCACTTTACGCCGATCATGATGGCAATGGAAGTCATAGTCTACAAATTCTACCGAAACATCGGCAGTAGCCTTCATATCGGGTTCGGCACCTGCTACCTCAATATCCCGAGTAAACCGGATGTGTCTTCTCTCAAACGCATGGACTGGTTGATCAGGTAAATCAGCAACATACATGACTTTTACTTCAAGTTCACCGCGTACAATCACTTTATCAGGAATTATATCTATCTTGGTAATCTCTACATCCTTTACATATACATCAATTACTTGTTCGATATCAGGCTTTTGATCTGGAACAACCATATCCAGTTCAACCACGCGCTGTGCCATCTCGGCACCCAGAACCTGTTCAACCTCAATGGTTTCCAGACTTGGTTCAGGGCAGCCACATACTAATTCAGCACTTTCAGTTGTTGTTACTCCGGCAACTTTTTTTATATTGGAGGATAACGTATCTGTCGATGCTGATGCAACTCTTGTTTTGTCGTCCATTGATTTCCCCCCTTTCTGCAATTCCTAACCGCCTAGCCTTTAGGCGTGGTGGGTAATGTTCCAGTTCCAATCGTGACTTCCCGGTCAGTCATAACCTTGGCAGTTACTTTGAGAATGACTGATACATCAAATTCCCGGCATACGTGATGATGATGGTGGTGGTGACCGCAGTCATCATGGTCATCATGACAATCATCATGGTGATGGTCGTGACAATCATCATGATCATGATCGTCATCATTATCGCAGTCAAGAGGTTCAAAATTCTTGTACTTATAGGCACGGTGGTGATGATCTACATCATAATCAACAAACTCTACTACCACACTGGCCTCTGCATCCATACCTCTGCGGGCACCAGGAATATCAATATCAAGTGTCCACTTATAATGCTTAATTTCTACAGCGTGTACAGGTTGATCAGGTAAAGCAGCTACATAAATAGCCTTTATTTCAAATTCGCCGCGAACAATAACCTTATCGGTAATAACATCAACACTGCACACCTCTACATCTTTCACAAACACATCGACAATTTGCTCGATGGATGGTTTCCTATCAGGAACAGTCACATGAATATCTAAGGCCTTCTGTTTTTCCTTTTCTCCAATGATTTGCCGTACAATAATAGTACCTGTTTGCACTCCTAGGGTACACGCATTATTATTGGCTCTATCGGCTCTATCTTCCACGCAGATTCCCCCCTTTGTATATTCTAGTTATATATATGCCTGCTCTAATTTTTATGTGACAAAAAATCAAAAAATGGCAGACAACAGCAAAACTTCCCTGCTGACTTATTTGACGCAAATCACCTTAAGCCATTGCTGAAACATGTCTAACCAGGAGGTAACTGGCTTCAGCCAACCCCTTAGGTTTCCCTTCAGTAAAAAACAACATAACATTTTTCGGGTCTTCTTCATAATATATATCAGATGCGCTTTCCCTTTAACGGGCGAACATCGATGATCAAAACATAAGGAGGTAATACCTTTAATGAAACCTCATAAAAAACACCCCTACTGGAAATGCGATGACGATTACCCCAAATACGGCTGCTATGATCACATGGACGACTGCAACATGGATATGCCCTGTTCTTCACCCAAAATGCCATGCCCTCCAATGAAAGAACTTGTAAAAACGTATAAATGCTACTATAAGCTATACAGAATATGTACCTATTGTTTGTACAAAGTTTGTCCTATGTGTGGCCACGAGTTTGACTATCATCAACACCGCGGCACCTGCCCTAGATGTATGTAGTAAAAGCAACAAGCCCGCGCAGCTAAGCGCGGGCTTGTTGCTGAGTAACATTCACACAACAAACATTATTCTTGATGTCTTCTGTTTTTTATTATTTCTATATATTTTTTTAAAGAAAAATCCATATTACGTTCAATATATAAAGCATCACTGGCAGATATTCCATATATTTGATAGACAACCTGATTCATTTCGTTATAAACAGCAGCCAAATCAGCAAAATACACGCTATCTGCTGTTTTTTGTTCCTGCAAGCACAGCTCACCAACCAACTGTGACAGTTTTTTTCCCAACTCAATCAGCAGCCCTGAACGCTCCAGGTCAATATATAATGGTAACTTTTCTACGGTTTCAATATCAACCTGAGCCAGAGAACGCCCTTTTTCCAAGGTCACCACCTGATAATAAAAATTCATTAATTTAGAATTAAGAATACACACCAGATAATCTAAACTAATTTCCGGTTTCAGCACGGAGATGGAATGAATATTGTTTAAATGGTACAACCCTGATCTATCAACAGCGCCAATAAGACTGTCACCTGTCTGCCTCAGGAAAATTTTCGGTCCAGCTATTACCCTGCCATCCCAACCACCTTTATTCAGTTTGGCTGGATTAACATCAAGCCAATCTCCTTGGTATACAATTCCAAATGGCAGTACCTGCGCCGAAGAAACTATCCCTCGTTTCCAGGAATCGCCCTGTCTTTCTTTACTCTTAATGGCTGCCTGAACTGTTAATGAGCGCATACCTGTCCTAATTTTAGTCAAATCACCAAACTTGTACGGCGCTTGCTCCATAGTCTCCACAATCGCTTTATCTCTGGCATTAAAAAATAGCCGGAATCGCTTATACACCTGGTTTTCAAAATAATTTTGATGATATCGGTAAGATGTGATTACCTCACCTGCAGCGTCCAGTCTATTGACAGTAACAACACCAGCCTGTACCTGCCCTGCGGCTTTGCGCAAAACAGTAATGACCGGGAAACCCACCTGAACACCGCGAAACACTGTACTGTCAACCAGTGTTAGCTCCTGTATTTGGCAAGTATCTAAGATGTATTGGCGTATTTTGGAATAATAGCGCCCCAGGAGATAACTATCAGGAGTAATAAAGCCCAGATACCCCCCCGGCTTTAAGGCTAAAATACTTCGCTCCATAAACAGCGCATAATAACTTAATTTGTACTGGGCCGAATGAGGATAATTAGCCCGTAAATACTCAGACTGACCAATCGGCATTTTACCTACCCGATTGAGTCCAAAACTTACAAAAGGAGGATTACCAACAATCACATCATACTTACAAGACCAAAAGTCAGCCAACCGACATGTACGTTCAGCATCTATACCAATATCTGCAGGAATTAGCTTACTATTTTCCCATTTGATTAAACTGTCTCCCACCAGCAGGTTGGGCATAGGCTGATAGGAGGACTGCCTCTGCGCCTTCTCCAATAGCCGTTCCTTCGCCATAACAATTGCCTGCGCGTCAATATCAATCCCATATAAACAATGGTTGATAATGTGATAATGCAGATTTTCCCGGCGCCAATAGGTCGCACCATGTATGGCTGCTACTTCCGAGCCGTTATGTACTGTATACATCTGGTCAGCATAACAGTGCTGTAATACCGAGAGTTTTTTCTCAAGCTTATCCCTCAGCAGATCATAGGCAGCAACCAAAAAGTTACCTGAACCGCAAGCCGGATCAAGTACCTTAGGCGCTGGATTGCTTACAATATCATAATGTGCCAGCGTCTGGTTTAAAATGTAGTTTACAATATACTCAGGTGTGTAAAACACTCCCGCAGCCTTACGTCCAGCCCGGTCAGCGCAATACTCCCGTTGCAATGCCACCTCAAGTTCCTCCGAGTATCCAGTATTTTATTCGATAACTAACTCGTTTACGACTCTCAGATGCAGAAGTCAGCGGGCTATATCTTTTATAAAATAAAAAATCCAGATATTTATTACTTCTTCAACGTACCATTTTTTCCCTGTAATAATTTGCAAAATATGCATGATTGTAGACAACTACACTAGCAAAAGAAAAACGCCCCTATTCTTCAGGGCGTTTTCCCTCTGGCTTTATGGGAGTTTTCGGCATACCCAGCCGAAATTTTCCTCTGGTTTCAATACCGCCCACACCATCAACACCGGTTACCGAAGCAGTAATGGCATCACTTACATCGACAGTCCGATGAATGGGAGTAAAAGCAACCTTTTCGGCAATAAACACTGGATCATAAGCATGAATGAAAATTCGGTTAGGTGAGCTGGCAAAATTTGCGCCTGAAGACAGGATGGCCTCAAAATGCGACTGGCACGCTCCAGCAAATATAACTAACTCGTCGCGAGAGGGTTCAAACATCCGGGCTTTTTTTACTGCTGCACAAAAATGCTTTGAATGTCGATAATTATTTATATCATTTATATCTTTTTTACCATTCCCGACCAAGGCATCATGTCCAGTAAGTACAAGAATATCGGGTCGAACTTCTGCTAGCAGATCACTAACAATATCCGCCTGTTTTGTTTCCTCTACCCAGTGACCCACGGCTTGGATATTAAGCTGGCTGTATGTTTTTAAACACATTTTGAGATACTCTTCGTCGCCATCTAGATGTAATACCCGGCCGGGTAAATCAAAAAAACTGAATTTTTTGGTAGCTTCCGAACGTCGCATTTCAGCCTGTTCTCGTTCACGACTGCGACGTAACATAACTCGTCGCAATGTATCGTTATGGATACTTTCCATCCGAATAATTTCATTGCGCAAATGTTCAGCTTCAATCCGTTGCAAATCATCTATAGGCGAATCGGCCATTAATCTGAGGTGCAGGCCTTTTAAAACACAGTGAGTTTGTTTAGCATCGTCAACAAATATCTCTGCGACCTTAAATACTATGTCGCCGCCATGAGACTTCCTGACAACTAAGTCGCCTACTTGAATGTCCACTCACATTCCCTCCCTTAGCTGGTACCTTACCTACTCCATCTTATGTATGGCTCAGCTAAAGTGCCACAAAAATACCAACCAGAACGGGTGGCAAACGCCTCATCCCCACTATATACTATAGTGAGCCCATGAGGCCCCGCTTTATCTGCTAGCCAGTCATCCTAAAACTCTGTTTTTGCCCAGGAGTTTAGCATGACTAACTTTTTCTTTATCTTCATGCCACCTAACACGCATTCTTACTCCGAGGTGATGGATGTGATTTGCGTGGTCGTTCCGGCCAAAAATGAGGGGGGACGCATTACTACCGTATTACAAAATTTAGGAACGCTGCCAGTTGACCATATTATTCTAGTGGCTAATGGTTCCAAGGACAGTACTATGCGCGAGGCTTTAACCATGCGTCTTCCTAAACTGCAAATTATCTACTTTCATGAATGTCTAGGAATTGACACTCCCCGTGCCATTGGCGCTAAAGTGGCTTTGTCACTGGGCAGCGACGTCGTCGTGTTTGTTGATGGCGACATGGTAGGCACTTTCAACGAGAATTTGATGGAACTGATTGACGGTATATTGCTAAAACATCTAGACATGGCACTTACCAATTGTTATCCTTCCCCGCCGCGTCATATTGAACGACATAACCCTACTTTTCAGTGGCGGCTTAATCTTAATAAAGAATTGGGCCTAGATAAAAAAATCAATTTATCCAACCCGGCCCATGGACCGCATGCGGTATCGCGCCGCCTGCTGGAAACCATCCCATTGCGAGAGCTGGCAATCCCTCCGGTCACTATGGCTCTTGCACGCTTGCATAAACTGAAAATAGATGTGGCTACAACCATTCCCCACTACCGTCTGGGGTCATCGGTAAAAAATCAAATTCATACCAACAAGATCATTGATACCATCGTCGGTGATTGCCTTGAAGCCATTGCCGTTTTCCATGATCGCATCCGCAACCGCCAATGGCAAAACAAAACGTATTTGGGCTATCATGTTGACCGACGTTTTGATTTGTTAGACCTATTTTTGAACGAAAAACCCTGCTCAAAATGAGCAGGGCTTTCTCTATTCTATATTGCTTGCGCGTTTTGCAGGTCAGTCCATGCATTAGCGACTGCAGCAAATTCGGCAAGTGATAACTGTTCACCGCGTCGCGTACCGTCAATTCCGGCCTGAGCAAGAATCTGTTCTACGGCCTCTTTATCTAATCCGTTAGCCTTTAACCCATTGGCCAGCGTTTTCCGTCGCTGGGCAAATGCAGCCTTAACTACGCGGAAAAACATCTTCTCATTGGAAACTCGTACTGGCGGCGTAGTACGCACAGTGCAGCGAATAACAGCCGATTCCACCGCCGGCGGCGGAATAAACGCCGTTGGCGGCACAAGAAACATAATTTCCGGTTCAGTATAATACTGAACCGCCACCGACAATGCCCCATAGTCTTTGCCACCAGGCATGGCCACCATGCGCTCAGCCACTTCTTTTTGCACCATAGTTACCAGGAGCTCGACAGGCAGACGTTCCTCCAAAAACTTCATAATAATTGGAGTTGTAATATAATAGGGAAGATTGGCTACCAGTTTGTACTTTTCTCGGTTTATTTCCCGGGAAATGTCAATTTTTAGAATATCACCATGAATGATATTGACATTATCATAGCCTTCCAGCGTCTTAGCTAGTACATCAAGCAAGCGGCGGTCCAATTCTACAGCAGTAACCTCTGCTCCGGCTTCAGCTAACCCCTGGGTCAAAGTACCAATTCCCGGTCCAACCTCCAGGACAGCATCACCCTCTTTAATTTGAGCAGCCGCTACAATACCATCAACCACATTACTGTCAATCAGGAAATTCTGCCCCAGCTTCTTACTCATATGAATACCGAATGTCTTTAATATATGTAAGGTTACCTCTTTTTGCGCAATGCGCGGCTTAATCTTCATAATCTGGTTCCTCCATAGCACTGACTTGCCGAGTCTCTACAGCCTGTAGTGCTTCCATAAATTCGTCGCGGGTAACGCCATAATGATTTAGACGATATAAAAACCCTTTGGCGTTAGCATAACCAATGCCCAGCTTTGCACCAACAATCGCTCTACGAACTGTGGCATCCGGTACACCACTTAAGCCATAAGCCATAATATCCTGCCAACTAAATTCATTTGATGGCTGCCATTCGTGCAGCCGTACCTTGCTCAACGCATTCCGGATAGCCGCCGGCGATGCCTGTTCAATGCCGATATCGTTGTTAGCATTAGCTTCTTCTCTGGGAACAAAGGCATGCTTGGCTTCAGGAAAGCGCTGAGCCAGATATTTACGAATGCGCTCGCCAGCGCTGTCTGGATCAGTCAAAATAATAATTCCACGCTTTTTATAAGCCTCACTAATTCGGCTAATAGTACGCGGCAATAAATTAAATCCTTCAGTCGCAATACATTCGGCGTCAACAGCCCGCTTAACAGCAGCAATATCTTGTTTGCCTTCCACCACAATGACTTCTTTAATCATCTCATACTCCAAATTCTAAAATAACAATATGAATATATTACCACAATTTTTGTCTTTTTATCTATATACAATACATCGGTCCGAAAGTTTTGCAAGTAGCCAGCATGTTGCCAACCACCTATTCTCAGCAACCTATAGACCGGTGCATTATATGTGTAGCAGACTCCAGTTTCCTGCACCGTCAAGTATTAATTTCTTTTTATGATAACCGGTAAGCGTTCCCCGATGGCCAACGCTAATCAGCGTCGTACCTGGCAACCGCTCCTTCAGCAACGTGTATAATATTCTCTCGGTCGGTTCATCCAACGCCGATGTCGCCTCATCCAAAAACAACCACTCTGGCTTATGAATCAGTACCCGGACAAATGCAATCCGCTGCTGTTCACCTAAAGATAAGACATGTGACCACTCTTCCACCTGGTCTAACTGCCCCTTCAGCCAATCCAGTTTACAAAGTGACATAGCCGCGCAAATCTCTTCATCACTGATCGGCCGTTTGGGCGCAGGATACAGCAGAACCTCCCGCAAGGTTCCCAGTGGCAAATAGGACTTTTGCGGCAAAAACAAAAATTCTTGCCCTGCCGGTATTGTTATCCTGCCGTTGGCATAAGGCCATAACCCAGAGAATACCCGCAAAAGTGTACTCTTACCACTGCCGGAAGGTCCGGCAATAAGCAATGATTCACCAGCAGCCAATGATAGATTTAGTTCTGACAGCAAGGGGCGACCATCAGGTAAATGAATAGCA
>NZ_JBYKYF010000007.1:2845-5889 GCF_057736855.1 Sporomusa sp. | reverse complement strand
GGTTTTATTTCAGGACCTGACTCAGGAAGTTCATTGACTTTATGCATGTTGCTGACAAAACCAGTAAGCCGGTCCACCACCGACCTCCATTCAGCCAATAAGGTGTAGCTCTCAACAAAAAAAGATAACGCTTCTTGCACCTTGCCAAAGGCTGATGACGTTTGCAGCAGGCCGCCAAGTTGAATCTCTTTGGCAAAATATCTGGGAGCTGCCACTAGGATAGGAAAAATTATGGCTATCTGCCCATAAACAGAAGTAAACCAAGTGAGTTGTTTTTGGCGTTGCATGATCTTCCAAAAATTATCCAAAACATGCCCAAACCGCTGCATAAAGGATTGTCCTTCTCGGGATTCTCCGCCATAAAAAGCAATACTCTCGCTGTTTTCCCTGAGTCTTACCAGGCTAAAACGAAAATCTGCCTCATACCGCTGCTGCTCAAAATTAAGTTTGGTTAATGGTTTACCAATTTTGTGTGTCAACCAAGTACCTGCAATCGCATACATAATTGCCACCCAAACCATATAACCAGAAACAGTAAATTCCGTACTGCCAAGAGGAATGGTAAGAGTACCTGACAATTGCCATAAGATTGCAATAAAGGAGACTAAGGTTATAACAGCCTTTAACAACCCCAAAGATAAACTCAAGGTATATTGGGTGAATAGACGTAAATCTTCACTAATTCGTTGATCAGGGTTATCGGTATTGTTATCAACAAGCTGTAAGCGATAATACGTCCGGTTTTGCAGCCAACTATCCAGATACTTTTTCGTCAGCCAACGCCGCCATTTAATCTGAAGCATTTGCTGCAAATAGAGCTTATAGACAACAACAAGAATAAAAATACCCGCTAAAACGCTAAATTCGCCTAATGCACTAAAAAATTCTTCCCGGTCAAAATTCTGCAATGCATTATAAAAGCGATTATACCATTTATTAATTAGTACCAATATATACACATAGGCTAAATTAAGAGCCACAATCACCGCCGCCAGCCCTCTAGCCCACCATTTTTCCTCGGAATACCAATATTCACGGGTAAGTCTCCAACAGTTTCGTAAAAAACTCAGATCTATGCCAACCAACAGTCCCAGTCCTTTCACCCCAACTTATAATTGTCTGTGCATACTTCGCTGTTATTGCTGACTACTCCTTCAGACGGTTGCAATTCTTCGACTTCATCATTTTGCAAAGATTAAAACAAGGCAGAGCAAAACGCTCTGCCTTACTTTTAATCAGTTAAAATGTACACTTTTACGGTGCGGCGGCCAAATTGCCAAGCCTCCTGCGGATTCTCCATGCACAAATCAATTTTGTTGCCAACAATGGCACTGCCGACATCAGCCGCCAGTCCCAAACCATAACCTGGAACATATACGCGGGTACCCAACGGAATAACATCCGGGTCAACGGCGACAATGCCGCGCCGGGCAGCAATCCCGGTGGCGGTTAACCCCTCAGGTGAACCGTCGGTGGGCAGATAAGCAGTGGCCTCCATATGACGAACATCCCGAAAATGCAAAGTGCCGCGGGAAGTGTCTATCGTATCACGGGTACCTACCCGGATAATTTGTGGTTTAGATTTCACCACTACATTCTCTGACAGCACATCGGCCGCAACCTTAATGCCATCTTCATACCTAACGCGTACAGTGGCTTTCTTGATCCCATTTTCGCCAGGCTGCACAATTTCCTCCACGCCTTTTTCCAGAGTGGGATCAGGCTGGCGGATAACCTGGAACAGATCAGGAGTTTCCTGTTCCTCGATTTTTTCAGTGAGTGTAACCGCCCGGATGTTCATGCCAGCAACCGGCCTGACATCATCCCCGGGTGTTAGTTTAATTTTGTCATGAGGTACTCCCACCTGGGTGGCTACTTCGCGTACGGTAGGCTTACCAGTAAGTAGGTTAAAGGTTTTTCCTTGGTAAGTTACTGTTACTGGTACTGCACGAAATACCTCAATCACAGTTCCAGTATCTACACTGACGGTGGAGAGGCGAACCTCATCCTCAGGCCCAAGCGTAATTCCTGCCTGTTTTAAAATTTTATGTGGATTTTTGTGCATAGTTTTTACAGTATAATTTTGACCATCTACGACAATATGGACTTTTTTGTGTGCCCAAACAAATCCGGTTGCCAGCAATGATGCCAGTAGCAAGATAACAATCAATGCTACTTTTTTCTGCTCGTACTGATTCAGTACGGCCTTTCCATCACGCATGAATACCCCCCTTTCAATGAGCTCAATAATTATACCATAACATGGCTAATAAGTCAATTTTTTCTTATTTAGCCATAATTGCATACTTGTTACTGGGAGTATCACCAAATATTGTAAAATTTATGCAGTAAAAATAAAAATACGGCAAATAATTTTATTGTAAAATATTCGCCGTACTTCCAATTTATTCCTGCTAGCGTTTAGAATTATTTCCCTATCTTATGCATCAATACCAAATAACCGCCTGGTATTGGTGGTTGCTGCCTCAGCCAGTGCAGCTAATTCCATTCCCCGGACCCGCGCCACCTCTTCAGCAGTAAAGCGGACATACGCCGGTTCATTGCGGCGGCCCCGATACGGCTGAGGAGACAAGTACGGACAGTCAGTCTCCACCAACAAGTGCTCCAAAGGAATGTCGGCTGCTACTTCTTTCAGCTTGCCATCTTTGGCATAGGTTATCGGCCCAGCAAAAGAAACATAAAAACCTAGTTTTATGACTTCTTTGGCCATTTCCAGACTGCCGGAAAAACAGTGTAATACGCCAGTCATTCCTTTAGCTTCCTTTTTGAGTATAGCCAGTACATCACCATGAGCATCCCGGTCATGAATAATAATGGGCTTTTTAAGCTGTCTGGCCACATCAATCTGCCGAATAAATACCTGTTGCTGAACATCACGAGGCGCAAAGTCATAGTAATAGTCAAGACCAATCTCGCCAATTGCCACCACTTTCGGTATAGAACACCATTCGGCTAACTGTTCATAGTCATTAATCTTAGCCTCCTTGGCATCATGGGGGTGAATGCCGACAGCAGCATAGATA
>NZ_JBYKYF010000007.1:0-2835 GCF_057736855.1 Sporomusa sp. | reverse complement strand
ATAGATAAGCGCATGCTCTTTAGCAAGTGTTATGGAGCGGGCCGAAGACTCCATACAGGCACCAGCGTTCAGAATACCGACAAGACCGGCCTCCGCCGCCCGCATAATGACTTGCTCCCGCTCACCGTCAAACCGTTTATCATCAAGATGGGCATGTGAGTCAAATAACATCTTATTTCACCTTGCTACCTGGTGGCATATCGGCAGTGACAAGCTGCAGTCTGTCGTCACACGACGCAGCCAGCACCATACCACGAGATTCAATCCCCCGAATTTTAGCAGGTTTTAGGTTAACTACCATCACAACATGTTGTCCTACCAACTGCTCTGGTTCATAATGTTTGGCAATACCGGAAATAATGGTACGCTGTTCGGTCCCCAGGTCTACTGTTAACTGCAATAATTTATCGGCTTTTTTCACTTTCTCGGCAGCTATTACTTTGGCCACCCGTAAGTCCACTTTTGCAAATTCATCAATCGTAATTTCCGGCATGCTCGGCGCGGCCGCAGCTTCTTGCGGCGCAGGCGTAGCTGCCTTCTCGGCAGGCTTGACCTCAGCTTGAACGGCTGGTTGTTCTTCAATCCGTGGAAATATAGGTTCAGGCTTGGCAACTACAGTCCCCACTGGCAGACGACCCCAGGCCTGGGCATCTTCTAATGTTACACTGGCAAAATTATCTTTCAGTCCAAGCTGCTGCCAGATTTTTGGTCCAGTAAGCGGCATAAAAGGCGAAATTAAAATAGCAACAATCCTAAGTACTTCAGCCAGATTGTAGAGAACAGTATTAAGGCGTCCTTTTTTGGCCGGGTCTTTGGCTAAAGCCCACGGACCAGTTTCATCAATGTATTTGTTGGTACGTCCAATAAGCGACCATACGTCCTTAAGCGCACCATTAATATCTTGGCGTTCCATATATTTTTCATATTGAGCAGCCGTGTCCCGAGCCAACGTAATCAGTTCCTGATCAATTGTCTCAGTTTCTTGCGGCGCCTCGATCACACCACTATTAAACCGACCAATCATACTCAGAGTGCGGTGCAGGAGGTTGCCCAGATCGTTAGCTAAATCGGCATTAATACGGTTGATTAGCGCATCTCGCGAAAAATTGCCGTCTAGTCCCAATGTAATTTCCCGCAAGAGGAAATAACGAATGGCATCGGCACCAAATTCATCAATCAAAGCAATTGGATCAATGACATTGCCCTTAGATTTGGACATTTTGTCGCCTTCTACTACCAGCCAGCCGTGACCGTACACCATTTTCGGCAGGGGAACATCCAGTGCCATAAGAATAATTGGCCAAATAATAGTATGAAAACGGACGATTTCTTTCCCTACCAGATGAATATCCGCAGGCCAGTATTTTTCAAACTTTTTCCGATCATTAAGATAACCGGCAGCAGTTAAGTAATTTGTCAAAGCATCAAACCAAACATATACAACGTGTTTGGTATCAAAAGGAACAGGAATCCCCCAGTCAAAAGTGGTACGGGAAACACACAGATCTTCCAAACCGCCTTTAATAAAGTTAATCATTTCATTGCGTCGGGAAGTCGGCTGAATAAAATCCGGATTTTCTTCAATATATTTCAGCAATCGATCCTGATATTTCGCCAACCGGAAAAAGTAACTTTCCTCTTTCACAATTTCAACAGCCCGCCCGCAGTCAGGGCATTTACCATCATTTAATTGACGTTCCATCCAAAAAGTCTCACAAGGTGTACAATACCAACCTTCATATTCGGCCTTGTAAATATCGCCTTGATCATATATTTTTTGGAAAATAGCCTGTACCAATTCGTGGTGACGACGTTCGGTGGTGCGAATAAAGTCGTCATTAGAAATATTGAGCTTTGCCCATAAATGTTTAAAAGAAGCTACAATGTTGTCAACATATGCTTGAGGTGTAGTATTGTTTTCCTCAGCTTTCCGTTGAATTTTCTGACCGTGTTCATCAGAACCTGTCAGAAAGAATACATCGAAACCAGCCAACCGTTTATAACGGGCAATAGCATCCGCAACCGTTGTACAGTAAGCATGACCAATATGGAGTCGATCACTAGGATAATAAATGGGAGTGGTAATGTAAAAAGGTTTTTTCGACATAATGTCCTCCTTCAGAAAACGCGCATATTTATATTTTACCAATTATAGACATTATTAAATTAATTGTCAATAGTTGTCTTTTTCGACAAAAAGTAGTATTATATGACAAGGATTGCAATTATATACTAAGTAAACGCAATAAATTTTAAAAAAAATTGCGATTTGTAAAAAAATGGGTTGACATGCTTTGTAATTTTTGGTATTATTTAGTTGAGCGGGTTTTGTCGAATCTTGTTGATTAATCCTCAATGTAATTAATTAACAATTTTTTCCAAAGTAACTATTGTATTTTGAAGGGAGAATGCAAAATGAAATCAACTGGAATTGTACGCAAAGTGGACGAGCTGGGTAGGGTGGTTATTCCTATCGAATTGCGCCGCACTCTTGATATCGAAGAAAAAGATGCGCTGGAAATTTATGTTGACAGCGACCGTATCATCCTTCGGAAATATGAACCAGCCTGTGTATTCTGTGGTAATGCCGCTGATGTAACCAACTTTAAAGGCAAAAATGTCTGCAAAGACTGCCTGGATGCCATGAGCCAACGGGCTGTATAAATTCTCCTTATAACCAATCAGTTTCAATAACAGCTTGATACACCTGACGTTTAGGTAAACCTTTTTGAGACGCCACCTCACGGATGGCGTCTTTTTTACTTACGCCCTGTGCTATTAATGTTCGTACAGCTTGGATTACGTCCATACTTTCTAAACCCGCTCCTTCCTCTG
>NZ_JBYKYF010000301.1:0-3682 GCF_057736855.1 Sporomusa sp. | reverse complement strand
ACCTTTATAAGACACCGCAATTTATTAAAACAACATGGGTTAATTGACTTTCAGTCCGGTAAAAAGGGTCAACCCACACGGTATAAATTAATCCCTATTTATGAAAACACTGGGTTAAACCCAGTGAATAATCCAGTGATTATGCCAGTGAATAATCCAGTAGAAATGCCAGTGAAAACGCCAGACATATATAAACTAAAACAGAAACAGATAGATATAGCTGTTGTTATTAGCGCGCCGGATGCGGACAAGGTACTTGCCTCGTACCAAAACAATATCGGGGTAATCAATGACATATCCGCGAAAAAACTTGATATGCTGACGGAGAAGTATTCTGCCGAATGGGTGTTGGCAGCTATTGAGGAAGCGGTGTCAAGCAATGCGCGAAAACTAAGTTTTATAGAATCTGTATTGCATAACTGGGGAGTTAACGGTTTTAAAGTAAAACCATGGGAGGTTGATAAGTATGGGAGAGGGGATAAACCCAGCCATAGCAGCAGTGGTAAACAAGGCCAGAGAGGCGGCAGAAGTAGCCCGGCAAAACCAGTTGATTGGGAAAACGAACCTAACACCCTCTGATGAACAGGATAAATGGTATAACGAACTTGAAAAGCGCGGTATTTATCGTCGGTATTGGAATTGCTCATTTGAGGAATTAGAGCAAAGGGGAATACCAGTACAAGTGCAAAGCCAATATGCCCAGGTGAAGCAGTATGTAGCTAATATGCAGGAGAACTGGGACGCTGGCATTGGCATGATACTCAAAGGCCCGGTTGGAACCATGAAAACCAGTATGGCGGTAGCTGTCTTGATTGAGTATTTAAAAGCAGGTCATAGCGGACTGTTCGTGCCGATGGTAAGTATGCTTGATAATATTTTTACCATGAAGGCCAGAAATAAAGACGAATGGCTGGCATATGAGGAACGGATACGGAATACTGGCCTGTTGGTCCTTGATGACCTTGGAGCTGAATACCACCAAGAATGGGTATTGTCAAAAGTTGATGCCATTATCAGTGAGCGGTATAACCGGATGAAACCGATTATTATAACAACAAATTTGACCAACGCGGAGATAAAAGGCAAGTATGCTGAGCGGGTTTACGATAGGTTAAAGAATGTGTCTAAGGTAATTAATTTCAGTGGCGAAAGCTTACGGGAGAGCGCATGATGTGGAAACAATGGCAAGAAGAAATGCTCCTAGAAGCAGACCGGCTTAATGTGCCGTTGTGGGCCATAGCGGCTGAATTTAATAAGTCAGTTCGTGAGGTGCTTGAAAGGCTTGAATACCTGAAATGGAGGAATACGGCATGACCAGAAGCACAGTAGCATACAAAATTGCTGCGGATATAGTCAGGAAAATTGAACATCCGGGAACAGTCATACCAATCGGCAGGACCGGCTATCTCTGTACTGTATGTGGTGAATTTGTGGCCGAGATAACACCGATACATGCAAGACGGTGCGGATTCGTTAATAAGACGGCTATGATACATGCCGGAGTGCTGAAACGGTATGTATGGGGTAAAGAACGGGAGGCGGTAAAGTGATTATAAACTTAGAACCGGTAATAGTACCGGATAACTGGAAACTGATAAATCAGCTTGAAAAATTCCGTGAAGAATCGGCAGAAGTCTTAGAGGCTATGGTTGACGATGATTTAAACCATACCGCTTATGAGCTATGGGACACAATACAGGCTGCTGTTACGATGCTGGACATGTTGGAGAGGCAAGGAATTGATATTCGTAAGCAGTTTAAGTTAGTCAAACGGAATAACAAACTGCGTGGACGATACAAAGAGAAGGTGAGCGCATGAATAAAGTTATCTTGGTTGGCCGCCTAGCCCAAGAACCCGAAGTCCGCTACACTGCCAGCGGCAAGGCCGTCTGCACATTCACCTTGGCTGTAAACCGGTACGTCGGCGGACAAGGGCAGAATACAGCCGACTTTATCCCGATAGTTACCTGGGAAAAGTTGGCCGAAGCCTGCGGAAACAATCTCACCAAAGGGCAACGGGTGCTGGTAGATGGCAAGCTGCAAATACGGACGTATGAGGCTACTGATGGTCAGAAGCGCCGGGTTGCCGAAGTCGTAGCGCAAACCATTGAGTTTTTGGAGCGGAAGCAGCAGAGTGGCAATGGTGAGCCGAGCAGTGTTGACTATTTTGGCAAAGATGTATTTCCGGATGAAGAGATACCTTTTAGCTAAACCCCCTATTGCGCCGAGACTTAGGGGGGAATAAGTCAGGCGAGGTAAGAGAATCCGCTTTAGGGGTGTGATTAAGTGACCAGAATGTCAGTAGCCCAGGCAAGGGCTAAAGGATACTTGGACAAGCCCAAAAAGCACAAGTACGGAGCCATCAGGACTGTTGTTGACGGCATACCGTTTGACAGCCGGAAAGAGGCGGCTAAGTATCAGGAATTGAAAATGCTCAAAATGGCCGGTGAAATCGTTGAGCTTGAACTGCAGCCGGAATTTGTACTGCAAGAGGCATATATCCGGCATGGGAAGCGGATAAACGCTATTGTGTACAGAGCCGACTTTCGGGCTAAGTACAAGGACGGCAGAGTTGTGGTGATGGACACAAAGGGATTCAGGACTAAAGAGTATTTGCTCAAGAAGAAGCTACTGTTGGCGAGGTATCCGGATATTGAGTTTGTGGAGTGCTGAAATGTGATTAGGGAGGGGTAGAGGGTGGATAGAGAGCAAGAAGCAAAGATAATCCGTGAAGAGTGGTTTGATAAGCATATTGCCACATTGACACAGCATGGTAGTTTACAGGTACTAGACTGGCGGGAGCCGGGTACAAATTGCTATTACTGCCGGTATGTTTTTGATGGTTATCGTATGTATGTTTCCGGGGATATCGGCGAAGCCGTTTTTAACCTCACATGGAAAGCTGACGTGCATTCGTTTGATAAGGTCCATCTTGAATATTTCCATGGAAAAATCGCTGCACTACAGTATAACCCGGTTAAGTTTGATGAGAAGGTGGTGGGGTAGGGGTGAAAGATCCTGATATTATCCCGGCTGATGAGCGTTGCAGATTCTGCAAGTGTAAGCGAGCCACTAAATTATGTGATTATCCCGTTGGTTATTGGGTATCACCGCATATGGTAATCAAGCATGGCAAGATAATTACTTGTGACCGGCAAATGTGCGATGATTGCGCCACTAACCTGGGCTACGAAATGGATTTTTGTCCGAAGTGCATGGAAGAGGTAAAGTCACTGAAAAAGGGGGTGTAGGTTATGGGGAAAGCCACTCAAAGAATGATTGACTTTGCACTGGATTTAATTAACCAATTGGGATATGACCCGGATGAATACGATTTTGATAGCATGACCTTTGAACAGGTGCGTGACCTGATTAACGAGCTTAAAGACGAGCGGGGGTATTAATAACTAGGAGTGAGTACATGGGACGCAATCATTCAGACTACGAAAATATCCTAAACCAATTGAACCCTGACGGTAAAATACGGGCCTATCATGTAGCAGCTGCCTTAGAAAAACGGCACACAAACAAACAAAAACAAGACCTGTTTTTTGAACAGGTCAAGACGGGTAGCAGTTATGTTGGTAAGCCGAGAATCTTAGATGCTGTTGCCATTAAACCAAGCTGGACCAGCCCATGTATAACCGGCTATGAAATAAAAGTTGAGCGCAGTGACTTTCTC